>NZ_JBHXLV010000094.1:0-24568 GCF_042721685.1 Streptomyces sp. NPDC058459
CCGTACATCCACACGATGTACGGCGCCCGCGGTTGTGTGCTGTGCTGTGCTGTGCGGGTCCGCTCAGCGGTTCAGCGGCGGCCTGGGCTCGTCGGTGGGGCCGTCGTGCCGTTCGCGGACGACCTCGCCCCGCACGATCTTGCCGTCCGGCCGGTGGATGCGGGTCTGCTGGAAGGCCTCGCCGAGGGAACCGGGTGCGGCACCGCGCAGCCCGCGGTTCACCAGGCCCTCGGTGCGGCGGCGTACCAGGTGCCGCACCGGGGGCAGCAGCAGGAGCAGGCCGGCCACGTCGGAGAGCATGCCGGGGAGCATCAGCAGGAGCCCGGCGAGCATCAGCAGGCCGTTGCCGCCACCGCCGGAGGAGGGCGCGGTGCCGCGGCGCAGCGCCACGTCCAGATTCCGGAAGGCACGCCGGCCGGCCCGTTTCACCACGAACCCGCCCGCGGCGAAGCCCGCGGCCAGGATGAGGAACACGGCGAGGCCCCCGGCCGCGTCCGCGACCAGGACGAGCAGCCAGATCTCCAGCACCAGCCACGCGGCGATGCCCAGCGGCAGATACGTGCGGGACCCCGAGCGCCTGGGCCGGCCGGTCCGCGGAGGGGTGGGTGCGCCAGTCGTCATGCTTCCAGTGTGCCTGGACCCGGCTCAGCGCCGCGCGAGGGGTGGATCGTCCAGTCCGGCCGGGCCGGTACCGCGCTGCCTGCCCTTGCCCCTGATCCTGCCGACGCGGTCGCCCACGCCCCACGCGGTGACCCGCCACAGAGCCTCCACGAGGATGTCCCGGCTCATCTTGGAGTCACCGAACTCGCGCTCCACGAAAGTGATCGGCACCTCCACCACGTGGTACCCGGCCTTCACCGCGCGGCGGGCCAGGTCGACCTGGAAGCAGTAGCCCTGGGAGGCGACCTCCTCCAGACCGAGCCCCTGGAGCGTCTCGGCGCGGAAGGCCCGGTAGCCGCCGGTGATGTCACGCAGCGGCAGGTCGAGCGCGACACGGGAGTAGAGGCTGCCGCCCCGGGAGATGACCTCGCGGGACCTTGGCCAGTTCACCACCCGGCCGCCGGGCACCCAGCGCGAACCGAGCACCAGGTCGGCGCCCTTGAGGGCGGTCAGCAGGCGGGGCAGTTCCTCGGGCTGGTGGGAGCCGTCGGCGTCCATCTCGACCAGCACGCCGTAGCCGTGCTCCAGGCCCCAGCGGAAGCCGGCCAGGTAGGCGGCGCCCAGGCCCTCCTTGCCCTTGCGGTGCAGCACCTGGACACGGTCGTCCGCGACGGCCAGCTCATCGGCCAGCTTGCCGGTGCCGTCCGGGCTGTTGTCGTCCGCCACGAGGACGTGCGCCTCGGGGACGGCCTTGCGTACCCGGCCCACGATGGCCTTGATGTTCTCCGCCTCGTTGTAGGTCGGAATGATCACCAAGGCCGTGCCGAGCGGACCGAACTGCCGCCCTCCGGCCTTGGCCGTGAGGGTCCCGTCGCCGTCGTTCACTGCTGCCCCTTCATGTCGTGCGCAGGCGTCCACCATAGTGGCCACGGCCTGCGCCGACGGCGCGGCACGGGCCTCGGGCGGTGTCGGACACCGTCGATCGGGGTAGGAGCGCGCTTTCCGGCGCCTCTTCGGCGGCCTTCCCGCGGCGGATGGGGGCCCGCGCCGCCCTTCGGGCCGGCCTGGGACCCGCTGGCTGCGGGTCGCCCGAGAGCCGTTGTCTACTGAGCGCGCGGGCCCCATCCGGGTCACACCTTGCCGACCGGCCGGAGCGCTCCCTCGTCGGCACGAGCACTGCGCCTGGCTGCCGTCGACGGTGCCCCGGTACGGCACACCGTCCTGACCCAGTGGCGCTGCGACGAGTGTGCGAACACTCCCCGGTCGAACGTCCGTTGGTGGACGCGGCCGAACCTACCGGCCCGCCGCCGTCGGCTGTCAACAGCCCCCTGAACTGCGGGTACACCGGGCAGCGCGCGCAAACGACGGGGATGCGCAGGTCGGACGCCTCCGGCGGGGTCACCCGTACGGCGGGGCGGCGGGGCGGGAGATCACTCGCCCGGCCGTACGAACACCGTCCGTCCCCCGACCACCGTCCGCAGGCAGACCGGGAGCCCGGTGCCGGGGGTGAGGTCGGGGAGGCCCGGGGTGCCGGAGCGCGGGTCGGTGGACCAGCGGGCCACCCGGTCGTCGGGGGCCTGCACGATCAGGTCCCCGGTGTGCCAGACCGCGTAGTCGGCGGGCGCGCCCGGCACCAGGACGCCCGCGTCGTCCCGGCCGACAGCGCGCCAGCCGCCTCGGGTGTGCGCGGTGAACGCGGCCCGCACAGAGACCCGGTGCTCCGGTGTGCGGTGGAAGGCGGCGGCGCGGACGGTGCCCCAGGGATCAAGGGGGGTGACCGGGCTGTCGGAGCCGAAGGCGAGCGGCACCCCGGCGCGCAGCAGGGCCGCGTACGGGTTGAGGGTGCGGGCCCGCTCGACGCCGAGGCGGCGGGCGTACATGCCGTCCTCGCCGCCCCAGACGGCGTCGAAGGCGGGCTGCACGGAGGCGATCAGGCCCAGCTCGGCGAAGGCGGCGATGGTGTCGGGGGTGAGCATCTCGGCGTGCTCGACCCGGTGCCGGGCGGCCCGGACAGGGGCGGGGCCGAGCTTCTCGGCGGCGGCGCGCACACCCTCGACCACGGCGGTGACGGCGGCGTCGCCGATGGCGTGGAAGCCCGCCTGGAGCCCGGCCTCGGTGCAGGCGACGACGTGTTCGGCGACCGCGCCGGCGTCCAGGTAGCCGGTGCCGGTGTGCGGGGCGTCGGCGTACGGCTGGTGCAGGCAGGCGGTGTGGGAGCCGAGGGCGCCGTCCACGAAGAGGTCGCCGGCCGCGCCCGCCGCGCCCAGTTCGCGGGCCTTGTCGACGTCCAGCTCGGCCCAGTAGCCGACGACACGGGGACCGGGCAGCCCGGCGGCCAGCTTCAGCAGGCCGGTGAAGTCGTCCTCCGAGGAGATCTGCGGGCCGCCGCACTCGTGCACCGAGCCGATGCCGAGAGAGGCCGCGTGGGCGAGCGCGGTGCGCTGGGCCTGGTCCCGCTGGGCCGGGGAGAGCGCGCCGAGGGCGGCCTCGCGGACGGCGTGGTGGTCGTCGGCGGTGAGCGGGGCGTCGGCGCGGCTCACCCCGGCCGGGACCAGGTCCAGCAGGGCGGTGCTGACGACGGCCGAGTGGACGTCGGCGCGGGAGAGGTAGAGCGGGCGGCCCCCGGTGGCGGCGTCCAGCTCGGCGCGCGCCGGCGGGCGGCCGCCGGGCCAGCGGGCGGAGTCCCAGCCGTGGCCCAGCAGGACGCGGTCGGCGGGGCGGGCGGCGGCGAAGTCCCGGACGAGGCCGAGGGCCGCCTCCAGCGTCGGCGCGCCGGACAGGTCGAGCCCGGTCAGGGCGAGCCCGGTGGCGGTGGTGTGCACATGGGCGTCGGTGAAGGCGGGGGTGACGAGGGCGCCGTCGAGGTCGATCACCTCGTCCACCCCGTCGGCGAAGGCGTCGGCGGCGCCCTCCGAGCCCACCCAGGCGACCTGGCCGCGCTCCACCACCATCGCGGTGGCGAAGGGGTCGGCGGGGCTGTGGACCTCTCCTCGGCGCAGGAGGACGGTGTGGGGGCCGGCGGGCTGCTCGCTCATGCCCCCAGTCTCTCCCGTACCACCGGCGCGTCCGGAACCGGGGCGCGCGAAAGGGGGGCTCAGGAGATCTTCGGCGGGCGTGCCTCGTACGGCGTGGACAGCACGACCGTGGTCCGGGTGGAGACCCCGGCCAGCGAGCGCAGCCGGGCGAGGAGTTCCTCCAGTTCGTGCGGGGTGGCCACCCGCACCTTGAGGATGTAGTTCTCGTCCCCGGCGACGCTGTGGCACGCCTCGATCTCGGGGACGACCGCCAGCCGGTCGGCGATGTCGTCGGGGGCGCTGGGGTCGAACGGTTTGACGGAGATGAACGCGGTCATCGGCAGCCCGACGGCCTCGGGGTCCACGACGGCGGCGTAGCCGCGGATGACACCCCGCTGTTCGAGCCGGCGCACCCGCTGGTGCACGGCTGACGTGGACAGACCCGTGGCCCTGCCCAGGTCCGTGTAGCTCATCCGCCCGTCCTTGACGAGCAGCTGCACGATCTGACGATCCAGCTCCTCCATGCCGCCAGAACCTACCGTGCGCTCCCGCGCGCGTGCGCGCGGGAGAACTTCCGCGATCTCCGGTGGCGCGGCTCGCGGCACTTGGGTGGATATCCGCCCTTGGTATGTGACGAACGCCACACCACTTGAACGCGCTCCGTGAGGTTCTCACGATTACCGCCGAGAACCTGCGGGAAGTGCTTGCTGTGGTCGAGGCCGCAGTGCCTTCACGGCCCAGCCTTAGGGGGAGAATCCCATGCAGAGTGTCAAGCGCCCCGTTCGCTCCGTCGCCAGGCGGCAGCGGTCCGTGGTCGAGCCCGAGCCGGAGGGCGTCGAACCCGACACCGGCGACGCGTACGGCCTCGACGCCGACTACGACACCTTCGAGATGTACCGGGTGATCTGCCCGGACTGCGCGCAGGCCATCGCGCTGCTGGCGGACGAGGAGTCCCTGCCGGAGCACGCGCTGTGCGCGTCGCCGTGGAACCCGTTCGGGCTGACCGCCTGCGCCGGTACGGGCCGCGCCGCGGCCGACGCCCGCCCGGCCGACCAGTCCTGCACGCCGCAGGAGCAGGACACCGCCCTGCTGCTGACGCTCCCCCAGGGCCTCGACTGGCGGACGCAGCCCTTCTCGCACGTGGGCGGTCCGGGCTCGCACCCGCTGCGGATGCCGTTCATGCGCGGCAAGGCCGCCGCCTGAGCCCTCCGGGGCTCGCGACCGTACCGGTGACCCCCGCATCAGGGCGCCTCGCGCCCGGCGATGCGGGGTCTGCGCGTTCCGGCCGCCGCGCTCCGGCCGGGGTGTGGACGGCGCTGAACTCACGCTCGATTCCGGCCGCCGGTGACCTGTCCCGCCGCGCTCGCGTTGGCCAGGCATGACGGTCACCCAGACGGCCACCGGGCGTCAGCGCCGCGTCTACGTGCCCCGGCCGGCGGACTCGGCTCCGCCGCCGGACCCGCCCATCTACACCGAGCTGCTGCGGCTCTGGGCCGACCGGGGCCGCACACTGCCGGGGTGCCATGACCCGGAGTGGGCCGAGCTGGCGGCCCCGACCGTGCGCAGGGGGCAGTTCAGCGACTCTCCGGCCCCGCCAGATGACGAGCGATGACCATCCGCTGGATCTGGTTCGTGCCCTCGACTATCTGGAGCACCTTGGCCTCGCGCATGTAGCGCTCGGCCGGGAAGTCGGCGGTGTAGCCGTACCCGCCGAGGATCTGTACCGCGTCGACGGTGACCCGCATCGCGGTGTCGGTGCAGTGCAGCTTGGCCATGGCCGCCTGCTTGGCGAACGGCCGGCCCGCGTCCTTCAGCCGGGCCGCGGCCAGGTAGAGCGCCCGGCCGGCCTCGATCTGGGTGGCCATGTCGGCGAGCATGAAGCGCAGTCCCTGGAAGTCCGCGATGGGGTGCCCGAACTGCCGGCGCTCCGAGGCGTAGGACACCGCCTGGTCCAGGGCGGCCTGGGCGACACCGATGGCGCAGGCGGCTATGCCGAGCCGGCCCGAGTCGAGGGCGGACAGGGCGATACCGAAGCCCTGGCCCTCCTCGCCGATGCGGCGCTCGTCCGGGACGCGTACGCCGTCCAGGTGAATCTGGGCGGTGGGGCTGCCCTTGAGGCCCATCTTCTGCTCCGGCACCGCCGCGCTCAGGCCCTCGGCGTCGCCGGGCACCAGGAACGCGGTGATGCCGCGCGCACCGTCCGCGCCGGTGCGGGCCATCACGGTGTAGAAGTCGGCGATGCCGCCATGGGTGATCCACGCCTTGGTGCCGCTCAGCACCCAGCCGTCGCCGTCCCGGACGGCCCTGGTGCGCAGGGAGGCGGCGTCGGAGCCGGAGGACGCCTCGGAGAGGCAGTAGGCGCCGAGCAGGCCGCCGCCGAGCATGGCGGGCAGGTGCTCGACCTGCTGCTGCTTGGTGCCGTGGGTGGCGAGCGCGTACGAGGCGAGGGTGTGCACGCTGACGCCGAGGCCGACGGTGAGCCGGGCCGCGGCCAGCTCCTCCAGCACCTGGAGGTAGACCTCGTAGGGCTGCTCGCCGCCGCCGTGCTCGGGGTCGTAGGGCAGGCCCAGCAGGCCGGCTTCCGAGAGCAGGGTGAAGACCTCGCGGGGGAAGCGTCCCGCGGCCTCCTCCTCGGCCGCCTTCGGCGCGATCTCGCGCCGTGCGATGTCCCGGACCAGGGCGAGCAGATCCCTCGCCTCGTCCGTGGGCAGTTGACGCTCCACCGGCTGCGTTTCGCGGTCGGACATGGCGTCGGACTCCTCCCTGTGCGGGCACATCGGCGGATGTGCGCCTTGGGTGGGGCGGCTCCGCGCGATCGCTCCGGTTGCGCCACGGGCCCGCTTCCGGGTCTCGGAGGCGGCTGACCAGCGGCTTGTGCCGTGAGTATGCCCGATCGGGGACCTCCCGTCACCAGTTAACGACCGCTTACCCCAAGAATCCAGCCGGGGCGGTTCCGGGGGCCCGCTCAGCCGTCGCGCCGGGCCGGCGGCGGGGCCGGGCAGGAGGGGTCCAGTTCCTCGATGGCGCGCAGGGTGCCGCCGAGCGTCTTGACCAGCAGCTCGCGCACGGCGGCCCGGGTCAGCTCGGGGCGCCCGATCCAGTCGAGCGTGGTGCCCTCGACGCCGCACACCCAGGAGAACAGTCCGGTACGGGCCAGCGGGCCGATGTCGGTCCTGCCGTACGCGCCGTCGGCGATGGTGGCCACGATGGCCTCGCGCACCCCGTCCCGGATGGCGTGCACCTCGGCGTCGAAGCCGACGCCGCCGCTGACGATGGTGCGGTAGGCGGCCTGGTGGTTCTCCGCGAAGCGGAGGTAGCCGTCGAGGGTGCGCTGGAGGCGGTCCACGGCGGGCAGCTCGGCACCGCTGGCGGCGAAGGCGACCAGCTCGGCCACCGAGTCCTGGACGATCGCCAGGTAGTAGCCGCGCTTGGACTGGAAGTAGTAGTAGATCAGCCCCTTGGCGACATGGGCATGCCGGGCGATGTCGTCCATGGACAGCGCGTCGTAGGAGGTGTCCGCGAACAGCGCGCGCCCGATGGCGATGAGCTCGGCCCGTCGGACCGCGGAACGATCGGCACCGCGCGGCCGCACGGGAGGGGAGCCGGGTTGCTGCTGACGCACACTCAATTTCGACCCAGGTATCGACGTTCAGCGGGACCCGCGCAGTATGGCAGAGGGACGGCCGGGCCGGAGCCCGCCCGTCCCCCCGTACGGGTCAGCGCACGCCCACCGCCGCGAGCGCGCGGAGCCGGCGCGGGGTCGGGCGGGCCGGGAAGTACAGGTAACAGACGCCGCCCGTACCGCTCCGGACCTTGCCCTCCGCGTCGTACCGCTTGGTGCGGAGCCAGATGTTCTCCAAATGGGAGGGCGCCACTTACCACGCGGCGCCCCCCTGCACAAACATGCAGGTCATGGGCTCGGACCGCGTGAGACACATCGAGCGCGAACGCGCTGGTGCTGACCTGGTGCTGACTTCCGCTGGCGTCCGTTCCTGTCCGTTCGGGTGCGTCGTGCTGGTTCGGTGCTGACTCCGCACCCCTCGGCCCCCGGCAGACCCCCGCCCGCTTGGTGCGGCCGTCTTTCCTCACTACCGTCCTCGCGAGCAGCTGAAGCAAGCGTAGAGGAATAGTTTGTGAGTGAGCCGATGTGGGACGTCAAGGCGCTTGCCGCCTATCTCGGGAAGCCGGCTTCTTGGGTGTACGACAACCATCTCAAGGAAGAAGTGCCAAGCTTCCGCGTAGGCCAGCAGCTTCGATTCTCTCCGGCCGAGATTCGGCAATGGCTGGAAGAGCGATGCCGAATGATTGCATGAGCGTCAGCGCATAAGGAGACGGCTCGCGGCGAACACCATCGAGCGCTGACGCCGTAGGTGCTGAACAGCGCGACGCAAGACCAGCATCGTCCGACACGTGAAGCGGCCCTGCGTGCGCAGCGCATGCAGCACAATGACGTTCAGCCCGGGAAGGCGCGAAAGCACATCCGCGGCAAGAAGGTAGGCACGACGGAGCGGGGCGGGTACGGCATGCAGATAGTACGGGTCGTCGGTGTGCATGGAATCAGGCAGTCGAAGACTTCCCGCCAACGGCTGATCCTCGACTGGCGCCGGGCGCTCCGGCGAGGCATCGACTCGCTGCCTGACGGAGTGGCCTGCGCAACGTCGCTGGAAGTGCCGCACTGGACGGCGCTCCTGGCGAAGGGAACGGACCGCCTCGGTCCCGAGGACGACCTCTTCGATGAGTCCGTGCCGATGGAACCGGCGGAAGAGGAGTTCCTTGCCGAGGTCTTCGCCGACCTTGTGCGGCCCGAGGACGTAGCCTTCGCCGAGACTCAGCCCGTGACCATTCTGGGCCCTCCCAAGATGTGGTCGCCTCGCCTGACCCGGCTGGCGATGGCCTACGACCGCCGTTTCCAGGGCGGCGGCGGGCGGTTCCTCGTCCGGCGCATGCGGGAGGTGCGCTACTACCTCACGAAGCCGGACCTGGCTACCGAGGTCCGGGCGTTCGTCCGTGACGAGTTCGATCTGAACACCACCGTGGTCATAGGGCACTCACTCGGCAGCGTCATCGCCTACGACCTGCTTCGCCACCAGGAGGTCGGTGCTGCGGGCACGCCCGGCCCCGCCATACACACACTGGTGACCTGCGGTTCGCCTCTGGGCATCCCCGCCGTGCGGCGGCTCATGGGAATCACCGACGGCACGCCGCTGCAGCTCGACTCGCACATCAGGTGGGTCAATGTCTTCGACCCCAACGACTTCATCACCGGGGGCGCGGGACTGTCCGCCGTTGCCTCGGGACTCACCGAAGCCCAGGTGGACAACGGCATCGGCGACCCACACGCCGCCCTGCGCTATCTCCGCACTACGCCGGTGGCCCGCGCCGTGGTGGGCGGCCGGCAGTGACCCGCGCGCCAGCCCAAGACACCTCCGCACGCCGCCTCGTCGTCATCGCGGTCTCGGAGTACGACGACGGCACCGCGGCCGATCAGGAGGCGTTCGGCAAGGCGATCACCGCACAGGTGACGGCGGTGAAGGACTGGTGGGCACACCCCGGTCTCGACGACGCCCGCCGTTTTGAGCCCTCCGAAGCCAAGCAGCTGCGCGATCTGCGTGACCTGCGCACCTTCCTCCTGGACGAGGACCTCGGAAGCGCGGAGGACGACGACGCCCTCGTCGTCTATATCACCGGGCACGGCTTGGCCCCAGAGAACTCCCCCCAGCACTTCCTGCAACTGCCTGATACGTACGAGAACAGGCCGTACGCCACTGCGTTCCCGACTGCCGAGATCATCACCACGTTGCTGGACTCCCATGCCTCGCACCTCCTGGTGATGGTAGATTCCTGCTTCTCAGGCCGGCTGGAGGCCGAACTCAAGACCACGCTGAAAGGCCTGCGGCAGGAGCGCCGCGCCCTCGCCTCGCTGGTCGTACTGGTCGCCGGGAACGACCAGAGCAGGCCTCGGCTGAACGCCTTCGCCAACGTTCTGCGGGCTGTGCGCGCACACTGCGAGGACCAGAGCAACGGCTTCGCCGAGCCGCATCTCAGCTGGCAGGACTGGAAGAACATCGTCAGCGAGGTGTTCGACCAGAGCACCATGGCCGACTTCGTGTACGCCTGGCCCACGCCCTCGGCCAGTACGGAGAAGGCGCAGGAACACTTGAGTCCCTGCCTCCCCAATCCCGGTCACGTGAGGTCCGAACCAGTACTGAAGGCCTCCTCACGCCAGGTCGGATGGACTCGGGCCCAGCTCGACACGTTCTGGATCTCCCGCGCTACCGGTACCTCCGAACCAGACAGTCCGGGCTGGTACTTCACCGGCCGCACCGGGCTGGTCAAGCGGGTCCTCGCCTTCTTGACCGGCACCGAGGGCGTACTGATCGTCACCGGCCTGGCCGGCTCTGGGAAGTCCGCCCTCCTCGCCCGCACCGTGACCCTGAGCGACGCTCGCTTCCGGGCCGACGAGGCGTACCGTGCGCTGATCACCGCGATCCCGGAGGAGCTCCAGGTCCCGGAAGGTTCCGTGGACGCTGCCGTCCTCGCCCGCAACACCGACCCGGACGAGCTCGCTCGGGTACTCTGCGACGCCCTTGACGATGCCACGGGCCAGGCAGCCCCGTCCCGGGCGGGCGGCGACGAGGGCGGGCACCTCGCCCGGCTGCGGAGCCTGGTCCAGAGCCTGGCCCGGCAGCGAGGCGAGCCACTCACCTTCGTAGTCGACGGCATCGACGAAGCCAAGAATCCGACACGCACCATCACCGACCTGCTGCGTCCCTTGGCAGATCTGCGGATGCCGGACGAACGCCCTGCCGTCCGGCTGCTGCTCGGCATCCGCAGCACCCGACCCGGTACATCGACCGCCGCCGACGCTCCCATCACACGCACCCCGACCCCGGACCTCCTCGACCTGCTGGTCCGGGCCACCGCGGCGAGCCCCCCAGTCCGTACCGACGGTTCCGATGCCGAACCGGACATCGCCGCGTACGTCCTCGCGCTGTTGGAGGCACCGTACGGGGGACAGGGGAACGGGGAGGTGCCGGTGGCGGCTCCGCTCGACCGCTACGAGGCACTGGCCGAGGCGGTAGCCCGGGAGGTGACCCCTTCCTTCCTCGACGCCCGCATCGCCGCCCAGCGGCTGCGCGCACGATGCATCCTGCCGGACCCCCAGGACCATGAATGGCTCCAGACCCTGCGCCAGGGCACCGAAGCCCTCCTGCGGGAAGACCTCCGCGAGGTCGCCGCCACACACTCCGCCGCCGAGCAGCTCATGTCCGCCCTGCGCGCCACCGCGTTCGCGTTCGGGGCCGGCCTGCCGTGGGCCGACATCTGGCCGACCGCCGTCCAGTGCCTGTCACCGTCCCCCGTCACCGACCCGGACGACGTCATCCGAAAGATCTGGCACAGCCGCCTCTCCGGCTACCTCACCACCGCGGTCGAGGACGGCCGGACCGTATACCGACCAGTGCACGAGCGGATCAGCGAGACGCTCCGAAACGCACCCCACACACTGCTCGGCGACCCAGACGCCGACGGACACAGAAGCCTCTCGGACGAAGAGATCTCGGATACCCACCGGACACTGGTCTCGGCGTTCGAGCAGCTGATCCCCCGCACTGGGCACCACCGCGCGCCTCACCCCTACCTGCGGCGCCACCTGGTGGCCCATGCCACAGCCGCCAAGGCCCTCGACAGCAGCCACGTTCCACCGCACTTCCTCCCCTGGGAGACCAGCGGCGCCGTACGAGGCGCTCTCGGGCTCCCGGCAACCCCCACGCCCCGGACCCTGCACCTGGCCTCCTGGGCACGCATCGAGCCCTTCCTCGCCGATGCCCGGTACTCGGCACGCGCCGACAGCTTGGCCCTGGCCGTTTCCGGCACGGCCCGCGACTACAACGGCACCGAGTTCGGCGGGCAGGACGCGGCAGAGGACGAACCTGGGGCGGCCCTCCGCAGCGGGCACGATGCCGCACCCGCACAACTGCGTCTCGCCCCGCGGTGGAACGAACTGCGAGTGGCCGGAAACCTGCTGGGCCGTACCCAGGCAGCGGTCTCCTCGCTCGTGTCCTTCACCCTGCCCGACGGCACTCTCCTCGTGGCGGCAGGGGACAGCGGCGGTGAGGTTCGCCTGTGGGACCCGCTCACCGGCACCGACTTCGGGCTGCCAGTACGCCGCGGCCAGTACGCACGCGCGCTGGCCGTGTTGCCCGGCCACCGGAAGCAGCCTCTGCTGGCGGTCGGCTGCTCAAACGGCGCGTGGCTCTACGATCCGCAGAGCGGCCACATCGACCACCTCCCCGTGTCGGCCCCCGTGCACGCCCTGTCCGTCCACACCACGGCGGGCGGAAGCACCCGACTGGCGCTGGGAACCACCGAGGGGCTGGTGATCTGCGACCCCCTCGCCCGGCAGGTGTTGTCTCGAACAGGCCGCGCAACCATGTGGGGCGACTCCATCAAGGCCCTTGCGACGCTGCGACTCCCCACCGGCCAGAACCTGCTGGCCATCGGCGGAGAAGGCAGCACGGTCGAAGTCCTCGACGCCGAGTCGCTCACGCCGATCAGCCAGGTCGCGGGCCAGGGCCGAGGGGTTTCGGCGCTGGCCCTGTACACGGGCCCTGACGGCCGACCCCGGCTGACGGTGGCCTCGCGGTCCACGGGGTACGTGCGCAACTACGACGCGTGGACAGGCGAGGAGAACGCCACAGCTGCCATCCGTGAGTCCGCCGTGGCCATCTGCCTGTTCCCTGCTGACCGCGATTCCCACAGGGGAACGCTGATCGCCCTGGGGCCCAGTCGGGGTGGTCCCGTACGCCTCTGGGATCCGGAAACCGGGTCCCATGTAAACGAGTTCGCCGCCGACCACGACAAGAGGGTCAAGGGCCTGGCCGTCCTGGACACGGACGGACAAGCCCAGCTGCTGGTCTCCGGATCCGACGATCACACCGTTCGGGTCTGGGACCCTTCCGCACCCGTATCACGGCGGGAACGGCGTACCGAAGAGCCTGGTGACGGGTCGATCCTGGCTCCGCTGCCTGTACCGGAAGGTGCGACCCGCCTCCTGAGATCGACCTCCCGCAACTCCCTCGACGTCACCTCAGCCGCCACCGGGGAAGTGCTGCAGCAGCTCCGCCTGCCCGCCGAGCCGGACCTCCAGGGGCTTACCGCGGTCACCAGCCACGTGTGGCCCGACGGATCGGTATCCGTGATCGCGGGCACCTTCGGTGGTGACATCGTCCGCTGGGACCAGGAGAACGGCTGGTTCCGCATGCCCCCGGCGGGTGAGCCGAGGCCGGTGAGCACCCAGACAAGAGTACGTGCCCTGACCACGTTCCGGGCCGATGGCGCTGACCGGGTGTTCGTGGCCGGCGGTACGAGTTCAGGCATGGTGACCTTCCGTGACCTGGCCACCGGCGAGCCATGGCCCGTCATCCACGTAGAAAACGCCGTCCGTGCTTTGGCAGCCCTTCCGAGCAGGGAAGGCATGAAGCTGGCTGTCTCGGCCGCTGTTGCCGTACGGTTCTACGGTCCCGGACAGCCATCCACACGACGTCTCCCCCACCGCATCGGCGTCATCGGCTGCCTGACCACCTGGACGGCGGAGGACGACACCGTACTCCTTGCCACCGGCGGCACCGACGGCACCGTCCGGCTATGGTCTCCAGACGCACCGAAGCAGGAGGCGCTCCCCATACTGCGCGCCCATGAGGGACCGGTCACCGCCATCACGAGCTTCCGGGCCGCCGCCACCGCACCACCTCTCCTCGCCACAGCGAGCCAAAGAGACACCACGGTGCGGGTATGGGACCCTCGCACGGGCGAGGAGCTGACGCGTGTCGTCACCGGCGCTGCCCTGACCTCGCTCTGCGTCGTACCCGCCGACGGTGGTCCGGAGCTCGCAGATCCGGTGCTCGTCTTTGGGGGACCAGCAGGCGCGGGCGCGGTCTCGGTCCAGTTGTGAGCCAAGCCTGGCGGATGATTATCACAGTCAGCGCCGTTACGCTCAGCAGGAGTTCGCTACTCTCGGCCCCTTCGCAGCTACACAATGCAGCGAAGCGCTTGACGTGCAAGCTCTTAGGCAAGCAACCTGAATGGCTGACGAGGCGTGGGTGTTCCCCCACCACCGTCCCAACACAGACGCCAGCCGCCGACAGGAGCACAGTGACCGCTCTGCACGCCCAGCAGCTCGAACACGCCCTCGATGAGCAGTTCACTGGGGTCATCGCCGTTGACGATCTATCTCAGTTTGGGGAGCGAACCCGGCGGAGCTCATTCCTCTCCCGTTCCCTGGCTGCTCTGGCGATCCGCGAGTTCACCGGCTACCCGCTGGAGCGCTGCGCTGAGTTCGTTATCGACTCGTTCGGCGATCAGGGCATCGACGCCGTGGCGGTCGATCTCACCTCGGAAGAGCCCCAGGTCTGGGTGGTGCAGGCGAAGTGGAGTAGCGACGGCACAGCCACCTTCTCCAAGAGCGCTGCCCTCGACCTGAAGAACGGTCTGGAACTACTGATCGCCAGGGATTACCAGTGTTTCAACGCTAAGTTGACGCCACACATCCCCGATCTGGAACGGGCGCTCAGCAATCCGCGGGTACAGATCACCCTGCTGCCGGCCTGGGCGGGGACCCAGCCAATGGGGTCCGAGGCCAAGGACGTGCTCGACCGGTTCTGCACGGAGTACGAAGACTCTGTGCGCCTGCGCGCCCTTCGATTGCCGGACTTCATCCGCATCTTGCGCTCCGGAATCGCCGAACCTCAGATCAAGTTGAAGGCCTCAGCCTCGGCCGTGGATGTCAGTCCGATCAAGGAGCCCATCCTGGCATACCACGGCACGATCGGAGGCGCGGAGGTCGCCCGCTGGTACGAGGACAACCACCATCGGCTCTTCCAGCGAAACATCCGCAATCCTCTCGGCGTCACCGCGGTCAATCGCACCCTTGTGGAAACCCTTCGCAAAAAGCCCGAGCACTTCTGGTACTTCAACAACGGAATCACGGTGCTGTGCGACAAAGTAATCATGGGCCCTCGGGGGGACCTGGAAATGGAGGGAGCGAGCATTGTCAACGGTGCTCAGACGGTCGCCTCCGTCCACGAGGCACACCAGCAAACCCCGGATGTCGTCACACGCGCACGGATCGGCGTCCGCATCATCTCCTTGACCGACTGCCCGGAGGGCTTCGACCACGACGTCACCCGAACGACCAACACCCAGAACAGGGTAGAGCCCCAAGACTTCATCGCCCTGGAAAAGGTGCAGCAGCAGCTCCGCGACGACTTCCTACTTCGTATGCGGAAGACGTATGTCCTACGCCGTGGCGAAGAGCCACCACAGTCCAAGGACGACGGTTGCACCCTCAGGGAGGCCGCAACCGCGCTCGCCTGCGCTCACGCCTCTCCGGAACTGTCCTTCCAAGCCAACGTGGACATCGACCTTCTTTGGGATCAGAAGCAGCACCACCGGCTATTTCCGCTGCACCGTACCGACGCGGTGAAGACCTGGCGCACCATCCTGGTGCTCCGGGAGGTCGAGCGGCAGATCGACGAACAGCGCCCGCAGTGGGAGGGGCGCGCCGGCACACTCGCCGATCTTGGGCGACTGCTCATCGCTCACGTGACCTTCCAGCGCCTGCCTCAAGGCTGGCAGGAGATCCCGGAGCCCGATTGGCCAACGGTACCGGCGTGCGTCGCCCCACTCGTGGACGCCGCCGTAGCCACCTTGATCCACTGGATCGACACGGGGTACGGACCCAAGAGCCAGGTGAGCAGCATCTTCCGCAATGCGGGGCGATATTCCGATGTCGCCGGTTCAGCGCTGGCGACCCTACAGGGCGATATCCAGCCTCCGCCCCTCTCAGTGGAATACCGCGCGTCCGAGCGTGAAGGGCACGCACGGAAAGCCAAGGCAGTCACCGTGATCTTCGAGAACAACGCGCTGGAGGAAGGGACGCTCCTGGAGTTTCGCCCAGTCCCCGGCCGCGAACAGCAACAACTCACCCCCTGGCTCACGGCGGATCCGCGCCGGGCGCGTGCAACCTGGACCCGGAATCGCCGTAACTGCCTGGTGTGGGCGGTGGACGGTCTCGCTTACTCACCGACCGGCCTGGCCCAGAAGATGCTCGTGGAGGCCGGTCACCAGAGCAAACCGCTTCAGGGCACACGGCGCTGGTTCGTTCCGCAGCGCGGCTCCCTAGTGGACATCGCCGACCGGTTGCGCCAGGAAGCAGACGAAGAAGAAGAATGATCTTGCTGTCTAACCTCGCAGGACACGACGCCAGCTGAGCGTGTCCGAACTGTCAGCCGAGACTACGAAGACCCGGGCCGCTCGGGGCGTTCCGGGCCTTCCCGTATTCCTCAGTCAACGAGGTAATGGGCTTCGATATAGGCGACGGTGGAGTCATACGGCTCCCCCACCGGCTTCAACATGTACCGGCGGAAGACCGCGGCGGTAGCGCGGCGGGCGCCTCGGTTGCGGGCATCGGCGTTGTCCCATGCCCGAGCGAGGGTGTGGGTGACCACCTGGTCGATTTCTTCGGCCAAGTTTCGCTCCGTGATGGTGAGGCCGGCAGGTGCGTGGTCATGGATTATCCGCGACAGGACACCGATGCGGTCGTCGTCCAGCACTACGACGGCTTCGTCGGGGTGTTTCTCAGCATTGACGATGGCCCGGGCCACCCGAAGCGCTTCGGATAGGAAGTCCAGTGCGTCCTGGGCATTCTGGATGATCCGGTCCCGCAACTGCTTGATCCGCTCCGCGAGAGCGGTGTACTTCGCGGACCCCGGTTCAACGCCCTTGTCGAGGGCAGCCTTGATGTGGTCCAGGATTTCCGCTGCTGACGGCGGAGACGTGTCCTCGCCGTCATTCTTGTCAAACTTGGGGCGGACGAGCGCCAGCAGCTCCTTGAGGATGGTGATGCCCTTGGCATCTAGGACGAGAGTTTCCTCCTGGGAGGCGACCACGGAGAAGGAGTGCACGTGGGCGTTGATGATCTCCAGGACCATCGGCCCTAACTCAGTCAGCCGTTCCTTCCTCTCCTCGTCGGAGGACTTCTTGAACAAGGTCATGTACACGGACCCGAACAGTCCGAAGCCGTCGCTATACTTGGCGACCCGCTTGTCGGTGTTGATGAACGGGTACAGGCGGCCTAGGAGTCGGTAGTCCTTGCTGAATACTCCGGCGGCGTCGGGGTTGGCGTCCAGGAAAATGTTGATGGCTCGGACGGACTGGTATCCGTGGACCGTCAGGTCGACGCCGTCCACGTCCGCGAGGAGGTCTTCGATGCGGGCGAAGGCGAGTCGGAATTCGGCGACCAGTTCGGACAAGTTGGTGACGAACCCGCCCCCCTCGCTGGGCTCAGCTGCGGTGGGGTCGGCGACGGCCCTCTGTACCTCAGTGCCCAGGCTGATGTAGTCCACCACCACGCCGGAGGTCTTCACGAAACCGGTTGGCGACACCCAGGTGCGGTTCGGGCGAGTGATCGTCTGGAACAGGTTGTGGGCCTTCAGCGGCTTGTCCAGGTAGAGGACTCCCTCGTTGGGGGCGTCGAACCCGGTCATCAGCTTCGCGGTCACCACTAGGAAGCACAGAGGGTCGTCCGGGCTGAGGAACCGCCGCTTCTGCTCCTCTTCCTCGGCCTCCGACAGCTGGTACGCCTTCATGTCGACGTCTTCAGTCTTGGAGTCCGAGACGGAGATGTTCACCTCTGCAGTGATCCGCTGATGCTTCCCGACCTCGCCGAGCACCTGGGATGCCTCAAAGCCGGCCAGCAACTCGTTGATCTTGTCCGTGTACGCCACAGCAAGCTCACGGTTGTAAGCGACGACCTGCGCCTTGAGGCCGTTGCGGTACGCGCCGGCCAGGTAGTGGTCCACGATGTGTTGGCAGACCGTGTGGATACGGTCGGGGTTGGCGAACACCGAGGTAAGGCGTCCAAACTTCCGGGACAGGGCCTCGCGGTCGGGGTCGTCAAGGTCGAAGTCGTCAGCGAACTCGTCGAACTCGGCCTGCAACGCCTGGTCGTCCATCTCGAAGGAGACCGGATGCGGATGCAGTATGACCGGGACGGTCGCCTCGTCCAGTAGAGATCGGGACACCGAGTATCGGTGTAGCACCCTGCCCGAGTCGCCCTCCTCTCCGAAGAGGTCGAAGGTGTCGGTGGCGAGGTTCCTGATAGGGGTGCCAGTCATGCCGAAGAACCTTGCGTTGGGCAGCGCTGCGCGCATCTGCCCGGCCAGAGACTCTTCATCGGAGGACTGGGTGCGGTGCGCCTCGTCGACGAGCACGATGATGTTGCTCCGGACCGACAGGTTCTTGCCAGCCTCGGCGAACTTGTGGACGGTCGTGGAGATGACTCCACGCACGTCGTCGGCCAGCAGGGCG
This sequence comes from Streptomyces sp. NPDC058459, assembly GCF_042721685.1. NCBI lineage: Bacteria > Bacillati > Actinomycetota > Actinomycetes > Kitasatosporales > Streptomycetaceae > Streptomyces > Streptomyces sp. NPDC058459. Next base: position 17,982 of record NZ_JBHXLV010000094.1, read on the forward strand.
CGCAACTTTTGGCTGTTCGAAGGCTTGTGGAAGTACGCGTCTCCCATTGCGGAGGTGAACACCCCTGAGGTGTGCCGGACGAGGTGATTCCGGTCCGAAAGCAGGATGATCGTGGGCGATTCGGTGCGGGTATCGGCCAGGAGCAGCGCGGCGGCGAACACCATCAGCAGGGTCTTCCCGGAGCCCTGGTGGTGCCAGACCAGGCCCTTTGAGCCGCCCTGCAGAACGCGCTCGTGGATCAGGTGCGCAGCTTCCATCTGCGGGTAGCGAGGGAGGTACTTCTTGTCGGTCCCTCCCCCGGCGGTATCGAAGAGGACAAAGTTGGCGAGCATGTCGAGAACTGTGGCGGGGTTCATCAGCAACTCGACGGAGCGCTTTACGTCGGCGTGCCCGGACAGGCTCTCGTCATCGTCGGTGGACCGGAACGGTTGCCACAGGTTCGTGGGCGCACCGGCGGCACCGAACCGCAGCTTCAGGCCGTCCGTGGCGATGGCGAAGACGTTGGGCGTGAAAAACCACGGGTACTCAGTGGCGTACACGTCGTTGATCTCGCGGGCGGCGTCCGCCCACGCGGACTTCGCGGTCGGGGACTTCACCTCGACCACGACCAGGGGCAGACCGTTGACCCAGTAGACAAGATCGAACCGTCGGGAGGTCTTGCCCGGCACGCTGATGGTCACCTCGTCCGAGACAACCATCGTGTTGGCGGTAGGCGTCTCGAAGTCGATCAACTTCAGAGCGTGCCAAACGCCGTCGCTGTCCCGAAACTCCTTCTGCCCTCTCAACAGACGCAGCACCTGCTCGTTGGCCCTAACCAGTCCGCCTTCGACGGCGGTGACCGTGGATACGACTTCATCGACCACTACGTCCAGGTCAAACCCGTTGATCACTCCCGGGTTCAGCCTGATGATGGCGTCGCGCAGGTGGGAGACGACCACCGTCTGTATGGTCTCCCTCGGCAGTGCTCGCCCCGCGGTATAACCCCAACCCATCGGCAGGGACCACTGGATCATCTGGTTTTGGAACTCGCGTTCCCGAATGCCCTTCGCCATGCCTCAAACCCCCCTGGTCGGACTAAACGTCAATGGTGATGCTCTGGTCCAACAGTCCCGCGAGCAGGCCAGAGCGCGCTTTCCGGAGGCGGGCGGCCTCAGCCCGCGCCGCATCGGTGTTCACACGAACGGAAAGTACGGCGGAGGCCACCTCCCGCTGCCGTTCCAAGTCAGGAAGCGGGATTGGTGTCTCACGAATGCGATCCTGACTGACGTTGACCATGGACGCACTGGTGCCTGTAGCTGAACTCGTAAGGTGGTTTCGGGCCGCCTTCAGCGCCATAGCCACCACGAGGAAATCCGGGTCCAGTTTCGACGACGGCACGAGTCGAAGAGTCTTATCAGCGAGGTAGAGGCCTTTCCGAACATTGGCAGGTACTCGTGTAACGGCCCCGACTCGCAAAGGTGTATTCGCTCGCGTGATGAGCACGTCTCCGGGTTGAACAAGCGCGGACGCAGGCATAAAGGTGCCAGGCAGAAGGCTCTTCGACTCCTCCTGGAGGAAGCGGAAGGGGGTGACCGCGCTGACCTTCAACACGCCAAGCTCGTCAGCACCCGGGGGCCAGTTGTTTGCCCGGGGACTCTTGCCTCCTCGAATGTCTTCGAGCGTAGTTCCGAGCGCCACGATTGACTCGCCGGAGAGCATGTCACCGGCAACGGCCATCGACATTCGGTCCAGCGCCTCGGCCTCTTCGTTGAGTTTGGCGATCTGGTCATCGACCGCGCCGATGGCCTCGACGATTCTTTTCTGCACTGGCAGTGGCGGAATGTCCAGGACGATGTTGAGAAAGTCGGCGGGCTTCACCCGCTCACGCCTGCCACCCATCCCCTTGGAGGCCCCCTGAAGGGCTTCCCACATGCGCTCCGTCGTGGCGAGGATGCGAAAGAAGTCGGGGTCGGCGTCAGACGCGAAAGCGAAGGTGGGGAACTCCTGCGACGCGAAGGACTCCGGCAGATCGTCGGGCGTTACGGTGATCGCGCCCTCGAATGCCTTGAGTCGACTGTAGACGAGCCTGCCGGGGCCGATCCGGTTGAGCTTCTTATAGGCGGTTGCGCTCCCTGCCACGGGATCGCGGTAGAGCAGCCCTCGACCCCTGTTCAGCACCCCCACGGTTGGATATTTCTGCTCCGGATCCACGTCCACAGATTCCACATTTAGCGTGAGGAACCGTGCCAGAGGCGCCCGGACCCAACCCTCCTGTACCTGGGCAGCGTGGCCAATACTCGTCGGGTCACTCATCGAAGCCCGCGATCCCGGCGTCGGCGAGCACTGCGAGCATGCGAGCCTCAGACTTCTGCCGTTCGGCGCGGGCGAGGTTGTAAGCGTCGATGAGGGCGCCAAGGTCTTCGCTCTCAGCTGCGGCCTGCTTAACGTACCTACCGATGTTCAGGTCGTAGCCGTTTGCCACGATCTCCGTCTTGGGCACGAAGCGTGCTGTCAGGCCGCCGAAACCATCGGGGTCCACCAGGTGGCCGCTGGCGTCGAACTTGGAGTGGTAGGCGGTCACCATGTCGGCGATGTCGGACGCGGTGAGGACATTGCGGTTCTTGGCCTTGGTGAACCTCTTGGAGGCGTCGATGTACAGCACCCCACCCTGACGTTCTGGGGCCTTGGTCTCCCGCGCCCGAAACACCAGAATTGCCGTGGGGATGGCAGTCGAGTAGAAGAGGTTCGATGGCAACCGATCACGGCTTCCAGGAGGTCATCGTCCAGGACCCGTTGCCGGATGGCCGCTTCCTGGCCGCCACGGAAGAGAACGCCGTGGGGCAGGACGACGCCAGCACGTCCCTTCTTCGGGTCCATGCTGGCGATCATGTGTTGCACGAACGCCCAGTCTGCCGACGGCTGCGGCGCGACACCGCCGATGGCGCGCGGGTCGTTGGTCCACGGCTTCCACTTCAGGCTGTACGGCGGGTTGGCCAGGATCACGTCGAACTGCGCGACCGAGCCGTCTGGCTTCTTGAACCGGGGGTCCTTCAGCGTGTCGCCCACCTCAACCTGGAACTGGTCCAGGTTGTGCATGAAGAGGTTCATGCGAGCCACACCTGCGGTGTCCGGGACGGCCTCCTGCCCGTATAGCTTGAGCGTGTAGCCCCGCTTGCTGTGGGCCTTGAGAAGGTTCGCCGAGGCGATGAGCATGCCGCCCGAGCCGCAGGTCGGGTCGTACACCGACTCGTAGCCCTTGGGGTCGAGGATCTCGACGATCAGCTCGACAACTTCGCGCGGGGTGAAAAACTGGCCGGCGCGGGTCCCGGAGCCGTCGGAGAACCGCTTCAGGAGGTACTCGTACGCCCCGCCGAGCACGTCGTGGGACATGTTGCCCTCGTGCATCTTCGGGGTGCGGTCCATCGCCAGCATGACCGCCGCCAATACCTCCCCTGACAATACCTCTTCGGCTGTCCAGGTCATGGACCCGAACAAGCGGGAGAACTTGGCAGGATTGGCCGTCTCGATTGCCTGCAGGGCGGTGCGGACACGCTGACCGAGACCGGGGTGGGCAATGGTGTTGAGGATGGACGACCAAGAGGAGCGGCGCTGCTGGACGGTGCCGGGATAGATGAACGGGATCTCGAACGACTGGTAGTCGCGGTACTCGATCTCGTGGGCTTCTTCAGCGGAGAGGTTGTCCAGGCTCTTGTTCTCTGCCAGGAACTCCTGGTGGTGGTGCTCCCAGGTGTCCGACAGGTACTTCCAGAACATCAGCGGGAAGACGACCGAGGAGTACTGCGCTTCGGGCATGGCCACGCGCAACTCGTCAGCGGCATCCCACAGCCGACTCTCGATCTCCAGCTGGGTCACTGCCATCAGTCGGGGGTGTCCTTGCTCGTCAAAGGGCGGCGGCCCGAAGGCCGTATGTTGCTGCAGGTAGCTCGACGGGGCGTGCTCGGCATAGCTGAGCGTGTCCCGTCAGGTACGCCCGCCCCGACGTCGTATTACCCCGTGCGAGCGACTCGCCAACGATATCGCTCGCCTATGACAAGCAAGGGCTGCGGCCAGCAGCGGGACGGCCCCGATTGGCGATCTTCTTGTCTCTCCAGTCCACTGCCGGTCTGGGCCGTATGGTCCGCGCGCGTCCAGGCAGCTGCTCTGTCCGGGACCCGCTCAACCTCGGCCCGTCCGCCTGGCACCCTGAGCTGGGCGGCCTGCCGCGAGATGCCGAGGTTGGCTGGACTACTAGAGCTCCCGTAGTGGGTGAGGACCTGCCCCAGAAGGAGCGGGGTGGTCTGGATTCGGCCATCGGGTGCTTCGCTGGTGGCGGCCGAGAGCTGGCCTGGTGGCCATGAGCAAGAGGCCGCGGCCGGCGACGGCGGGGTGCGACGCCGCTGTAGGTACGTTCCGTTCGCTGGTGCGGTTGGCCGAGGTCTTGGTCGGGCGGGGGGGGCGGCCTGCGTGCGACGGGGAGGGCTTCGCCCGGGTGGGCGGGAAGCTGGGCGATCCGGCGCGGGCGCCAGACCAGGACATCGTTGACGTCCGCAGCGGTGTCGAGTTCGCGCATGTCGATGGCCTGCTGCAGGAGGGCCTCAGGGTCGTGGCCTGCCTGCTCGGCCTGGGCGAGGGTGGCGACCAGGGCGTCGGTCTTCGTCGGCGTGCCATCTGCTCGTACGCCCTGCTTCGGCAGAGCCGCGCGGAGGGTGGTCTCGTGTGTCCGGCGTTGGGCTTCGGGAAGGGCGCGACCTTGGTTGTGGAGCGCTCGCATCGGCGTGGCGGCGGCCTGGCGGTAGGCGGTGCGTAGGTGCTCGGCGGCCTGGCGGTAGGCGTGGGCCTGCTGGGCGTGGCCGCGAGCGGAGTGCCAGCGGGCGGCGGCGAGGGCGACCAGGACCAGGGTGGAGACGAGCATGACGGTGGTGCCGCCGTCCTTGCCCCGGCCGAGCGCGCCGCCGGCCTGGACGATGCCCCGGGCGGCCGAGCGGAGAGCCCTGGTGCCGGCGCGCTCTGCTCGGATGTGGCTGCGGGTTGCCCGCTCGAAGGCTCGGGCGGTGGCAGCCAGCTCGGCTCGGGTGGCGGCAGGGGAGGTCTGGGCGACCGCGTCCAGGAGTTCTCCGACGCCGACGAGCTGGGCGGCGGCTTCATCGTCGTCGCCGTCGAGGAGGACGGCAGCGCGCTCGGCGGTGCCGATGGCGCTGCGTCGTTCTCGGGCGGGCGGGGACCAGTCCGCCCGGTCGGCGGCGGCCGAAGGCGTTGTCCGCTCGGCAGTTCCGTCGGCGAGCCGGAGGCGGACTTCGGGAGGGACAGGCCGGGGGCGAACTTGGAGCCGGGGTACCAGATCGGCTCGCCGTGGCGGTTGCGGTCGCCGGGCAGGGCCACGTTGTAGCCGAGCGCGTCACCGGACGGGGCGGTACGCGTCTTCACGCGCGGGCCCGCCTCGCGCAGCCGGGTGAGGAATTCCTTCTCGTCGTGCGCTCACGCGACGGCCTGGCGGACGGCTTCGCGAAGCGTCTCGCGGGAGGTCTCGGGGCGGCCGGTGCGTTCGGCTTTGAACTTCTCGGCGCTGGTGGGGTTCTTCTCTGCGGTGCCGTCGCCGGCGTTGAGGCGGCGCAGGCCCATGTCCTCCTCGATGCGTCGGCAGACGGTCTGGGCCTTGTTGAAGTCGTAGTTGAGGCAAGGGTTGCGCAGGTCGCCACGGACCAGGGTGGCGACGATGTGGATGTGGTCTTCTGCGTGGCGGACGGCGATCCACCGGCAGCCATCGGGATCACCGTCCGGGGCGATGCTGGTGGCGTGGACGATGTACTGGGCGACGGCGTTCCACTCTTCGTCGGAGAGCTGCCGGTCGCCGGGGGCGGTTCGGACCGAGCAGTGCCAGACGTGCTGGGCGGGCGTGCGGTCGCCGGCCTGCTCGACCCGGAGGTCGAGGGCGGCGGTGAGGCGGGCGAGGGTGACCTGCGGGTCGGTGTCGCGGCCAGGGTCGGGGGCGAAGCCGTCCCAGGAGCCGACGAGGTGCACGTCGGTGTGCTCCTCGCGCCGGCCGGGGCCGTAGAGGTAGACGAGGAGTCCGTGAGTGCGGGTGCCGCGTCCGATGTCGGGAACCATCACAGCCTCCTGGTCACCAGGGCGTTCGCCGCGTCGTCGACGCGGGCCAGGAGCCGGAGCAGCACGCTCAGTGCGTGGTCGAGTTCGCCGGGGCGGGGCTGTCCGCCGCTGTTGTAGGTGTAGGCGATCTGGTTGATGTTGTTGCCGATCGGGCCAGCGCGGTGCGCAGGGCGGCGAGTTCGTCGATGGCCGTGTCGAGTCGTTCGTTGGTGTGCAGGGTGGTCGAACCGCGGGCGGCGGCGAGGAAGCGGGCGACGGTGACGCCGCGCTGCGTGGCGGCGGCGATCTCGGCTTTCTCGTCGTCGGAGAGGCGAGTGGTCGTCTTGCGGGCGCGCTCGCTGGGGCTGCAGGTACGGCGACGCGGTGTGCGGTCGGGGAAGGCGGGCGTGCTCGGGCTCGGCTACTCGCGGTGGTCGTCGTGGTCGGCTTCTCCCCCGGTGACCGGCGCCCCCTGGTGCCGGTTGCCCGGCTGGTCCCCGTGCGCCCTCGCTCGGGGACCAGGG
>NZ_JBHXLV010000095.1:0-24455 GCF_042721685.1 Streptomyces sp. NPDC058459
CGTTAGGACACGATGTCCTTGCGGGCGAAGCCCCGGAAGGCCAGGGCGAAGAGCACCAGGGCGTACGTGACCGAGACCGAGGCGCCCTGGACCATGCCCGCCCACTCGGCGTTCGGCTGGAGGATGTCGGCCCACGCGAACTGCCAGTGCGCGGGCAGGAAGTCCCGCCAGTGGCCGAGGGCCGTGACGGCGTCGAGCACGTTGCCGACGATGGTCAGCCCGACCGCGCCGCCCACCGCGCCCAGCGGGGCGTCCGTACGGGTGGAGAGCCAGAACGCGAGCCCGGCGGTGACCAGTTGCGAGACGAAGAGGTACAGCACCACCACGGCCAGCCGCCCGACCGCCGTACCCGCCCCCACCGCCCCGCCGGTCGGCACCAGCAGCGGACCCCAGCCGTACGCGGCCGTGCCCACCGCCAGAGCCACCGTGGGCAGCAGGATCATCGCGGCCAGGCTCATCCCCAGCCCCACCACCAGCTTGGACCACAGCAGGCGGGCCCTCGGCACGGGCGCCGCCAGCAGATAGCGCAGCGAGGACCAGCCGGCCTCCGAGGCCACCGTGTCCCCGCAGAACAGGGCGACCGGGATCACCAGCAGGAAGCCGGCCGAGACGAAGAGGCTGACGGCGGCGAAGTTGGCGCCGGACGCGGTGGCCGTGTCCATCAGGGTGATCCGGCGTCCCCGCCCGGCCGGGTCCCCGCCGATCGCGAACGCGGCCAGCAGGATCAGCGGCAGCGCGGCCAGTATCGCGCCCATGACCAGCGTGCGGCGCCGCCCGAGCTGGCGGACGAGTTCCACGCGTGCGGGCAGGGTGCGGGAGGCGCGGTAGCCGGGTGCCGTCTGTGCGCTCTCGGTGAGCGTGCTCACGCGGAGCCTCCGATCAGGGTGAGGAAGGCGTCCTCCAGACGCCGGTGCGGGCCGACGGAGAGCACGGGCACCTCCAGCCGGACCAGGTCCACGACCAGTTCGCCCGCGGTGCCGCCGGGTTCGAGGCGGATCAGCAGCCCCTCCTCGGCGGGTACGGCGGAGGCGACGCCGGGCAGCGCGGCCACCTTCTCCACGACCGGCCCGGCGACGGGGGTGCCGGTGCCGACGAGCAGGGTGTCGCCGGCGCCCACGATGTCCCGGACCGCGCCGGCCTCGACCAGCCGGCCCCGGTCCATGACCACCAGGTGGGTGCAGGACTGCTCGACCTCGGCGAGGAGGTGGCTGGAGACGATGACCGTGCGTCCGGCGGCCGCGTAACGGATCAGCACCTCGCGCATCTCGCGGATCTGCGGCGGGTCGAGGCCGTTGGTGGGCTCGTCCAGGATCAGCAGGTCGGGCAGGCCGAGCATGGCCTGGGCGATGGCCAGGCGCTGGCGCATGCCCTGGGAGTAGGTGCGTACCGCGCGGGCCAGGGCGTCGCCCAGGCCGGCGATGTCCAGGGCCTCGGCGAGGTGGGCGTCCTCGGGCGGGCGGCCGGTGGCGCGCCAGTACAGCTCCAGGTTCTCCCGGCCGGTGAGGTGGGGCAGGAAGCCGGCGCCCTCCACGAAGGCGCCGACGCGGGAGAGGACGGGGGCGCCGGGGCGGATGGCGTGGCCGAAGACGCGGATCTCGCCGCCGTCGGGGCGGATCAGGCCCATCAGCATGCGCAGGGTGGTGGTCTTGCCCGCGCCGTTGGGCCCGAGCAGGCCGAGCACCTGGCCCCTCTGGACGCGGAAGGAGAGGTCGCGTACGGCGTACCGGTCGGCGGACTTGGCGTAGCGCTTGCTCAAGTCGCTGATGACGAGCGGGACTTCCGACAGCTCCGGGTCGGGTGCGGGGGCGCTCGTGCGGCGGCGGGCGGTGAGGAGGAGGGCGAGGGCGGCCACGGCGCCCGCGAGGGGGAGCCACCAGACCCAGGAGGGCAGTGAGGTGGCCGCGGTGGTGACGCCGGGGGCGGTGGGCACGCTCAGGGGGCCGTCGAGGGAGACGGTGTAGGTCGCGGGGGCGTCGGGGGAGGCGTACCCGAGGTCGGTGGAGGCGAGGACGAGCCGGAGGCGGTGGCCCTGCTGCACCTCGTGGTCGACGGGCGGGAGGGTGACGGTGACGTCCTTGCCGGCCTTGGCGCCGGTGACCCTGAGCGGGGTGACGAGCTGGCCGGGGAGCACCTGGCTGCCGCTCGGGCCGACGTCGTAGAGCTTGGCGAAGAGGACCGCGTCGGCGCTGGTGGACTTCACATGGACACGGGCGGTCGGGGAGCCGGTGATCCGGAGGGCGGTGCGCTGGGGGCGCGCGTCGAACTTGGCGTACTGGCCGGGGAAGTCGAGGGAGACGCCGGTGCCGAGGGCGGAGAGCTGGGCGAGGCCGCCGCCGCCGAGGCCGGGCAGGGCGGAGACGGCGGGCGGGCTGGCGCCGGCCGGGTTGGTGAGGCGCTGCTCGCGGCCGCCGAGGGCGATGGTGCGGGGGTCGGAGCGCAGGCCGGGGTAGGTGCCGGCGGTGGCGCCCCGGCTGCGGGTGCTGCCGTCGGTGGAGTCGATGCCGCCGGTGCGGGTGATCCGGAAGGCGGGTCCGGTTCCGGTGGCCGTCTCGCCCTTGAGGTAGTGGTCGAACCAGTCCCGCATCCGCCCCTGGACCCGGCCGCTCTCCAGGTCGCCTCCGTCGTGGCCGCCCGCGATCCAGTCGACCTTGACGGGCGCGCCGTTGGCTCGGATCGCGCGTTCGGCGGCGTCGGACTGGGCGAGGGTGAACAGGGAGTCGGTCTGGCCCTGGAAGAGCAGGGTGGGGACCTTGATCCGGTCGGCCACGGCGGAGGGTGAGCGGCGCTGGAGCAGGGCGCGGGCGTCGGCGTCGGGGACGCCGGACTGGGCGACGCGCTGGTACATCGCGCACAGCGCGGGCTCGAACCGGGCGCAGCCGCCGCCGGAGTTGAAGAAGACGCCGGTCCACAGCTTCTTGAACACGCCGTTCGGGAAGAGGGCGTCGGCGAGGTCCCAGTAGGTGACGGCGGGCGCGATGGCGTCGACGCGCGGGTCGTGTCCGGCGGCCAGCAGGGAGATCGCGCCGCCGTAGGAGCCGCCCGCCACGCCCACGCGGGGGTCGCCGGCCTTGTCGAGGCGGACCTCGGGGCGGGCGGCCAGCCAGTCGATGAGGCGGGAGACGTCGGTGACCTCGTGGGCCGGGTCGTTGAGCCCGATCTTCCCGGTGGAGTGGCCGAACCCGCGGGCCGACCAGGTGAGTACGGCGTACCCGTGCCCGGCGAGGTCCTCGGCCTGGGCGCGCAGGTCGTCCTTGCTGCCGCCGAAGCCGTGGGCGAGCAGGACGGCCGGGCGGCGGCCGCCGCTACCGGAGGTGAAGTAGGAGGTGTCGAGGCGGGTGCCGTCCGCCATGGTCAGGACCCGGTCGTCGCGGTGCGGGCGGGGCGTGTCCGCGGCGGTCGCGGTCGCGGTCCAGGTGCCGGCGGCCAGCAGCACGGCGGCCCCCAGTGCGGCGGCCGCCCGCCGGGGCCTCTTCAGCAGCCGGGACACTCGATGATCCATGACCCAACGGTACGGGCCGCCTTCCCCGCCGGACGGCCCCGCCGGGCTGAACCCCCGACCCTCCTTCGGGAGTACGGGCCCGGACAGGCGTACTGCGGGCGTGGTAGGGAGGGGCGGCCTGGTCAGTCCCGGGCGTCCTCGGGGAGCTTGACCAGCCAGTGGGTGTCGCGGCGGGGCCGCAGGCAGAGGGCACGGTAGAGGGTGGCGACGGCGGGCTCGACCTGCGCGCCGGCGCCTGGATCACCGGCGCTACGGAATCCGCAGGATTGAGCCGCTGTCGGTGATGTGGACAGCGGCATCCGGCAGGCACCCGCCCGCTTGTCGCCCGTACGGGAACCGCGGGCGCCGGCCGGAGAAGGACCGGGCCGGAGGACGGTCGCCGCTGTCTTGGGGCCCGGTCGCGTGCGGGGCTCAGTGGTTGCGCGGGAAGCCCAGGTCGACGCCGGCGGGGGCGTCGGCCGGGTCGGGCCAGCGGGTGGTGACGACCTTGCCGCGGGTGTAGAAGTGCGTGCCGTCGTTGCCGTAGATGTGGTGGTCGCCGAAGAGGGAGTCCTTCCAGCCGCCGAAGGAGTGGTAGCCGACCGGGACCGGGATGGGGACGTTCACGCCGACCATGCCCGCCTCGATCTCCAGCTGGAAGCGGCGGGCGGCACCGCCGTCACGGGTGAAGATCGCGGTGCCGTTGCCGTAGGGCGAGGCGTTGATGAGGGCGACGCCGTCCTCGTAGGTGCCGACGCGCAGGACCGACAGCACCGGGCCGAAGATCTCGTCCTGGTACGCCTTCGCGCTGGTCGGCACCTTGTCGAGCAGGGAGATGCCGATCCAGTGGCCGTTCTCGTGGCCCTCGACGGTGTGGCCGGTGCCGTCGAGCACGACCTCGGCGCCCTCGGCGGCGGCGCCCGAGACGTAGGCGGCCACCTTGTCCCGGTGGGCCTTCGTGATCAGCGGGCCCATCTCCGAGGCCGGGTCGCTGCCGGGGCCGATCCTGATCTTCTCGGCGCGCTCGCGGATCTTCCGCACCAGTTCGTCACCGATGGCGCCCACCGCGACGACCGCCGAGATGGCCATGCAGCGCTCGCCCGCCGAGCCGTAGGCAGCGGACACGGCGGCGTCGGCGGCCGCGTCGAGGTCGGCGTCCGGCAGCACCAGCATGTGGTTCTTGGCGCCGCCGAGGGCCTGGACGCGCTTGCCGTGGGCGGAGGCGGTCGCGTGGATGTACCGGGCGACGGGGGTGGAGCCGACGAAGGACACCGCCCGCACGTCCGGGTGCTCCAGCAGGCGGTCGACGGCCACCTTGTCACCGTGCACGATGTTGAACACCCCGTCCGGCAGTCCGGCCTCGGCCAGCAGCCCGGCCAGCCGGACAGCGGCCGACGGGTCCTTCTCCGACGGCTTCAGCACGAAGGTGTTGCCGCACGCGACGGCCAGCGGGAACATCCACATCGGCACCATCGCCGGGAAGTTGAACGGGGTGATGCCCGCGACCACCCCGAGCGGCTGCCGGAGCGCCGCCACGTCGACACCGGTGGCGACCTGGGTGGACAGCTCGCCCTTGAGCTGGACGCTGATCCCGCAGGCCAGGTCCACGATCTCCAGGCCGCGCGCGACCTCGCCGAGCGCGTCGGAGTGCACCTTGCCGTGCTCGGCGGTGATCAGCGCGGCGATCTCGTCGCGGTGCTCGTCCAGCAGCGCCCGGAACCGGAACAGGACGGACGTGCGCTGGGCCAGCGACGACCGCCCCCAGGTGGTGAAGGCGTCCTTGGCGGCGGCGACCGCCGCGTCCACCTCCTCGACGGAGGCGAAGGCGACCTTCGTGGTGACCTCGCCGGTCGCCGGGTCGGTGACCGGCCCGTACGCGCCCGACGCGCCCTCGGCGGTCTTGCCGCCGATCCAGTGGTCGACGATCTTCGTCATGTCCTCGGGCTCCTTGTCACAGGTGGCGGCGGCGGGCCGGCAGGTGCCGTTCGTACAGCTCGCGTGCCTCGACCGCGGACGGTCTGGTCGCGGTCTCGGCCACAGGAACATCCCACCAGGCCGCTGCGGGAGGCGCGCCCGACACACTGTCGGACGTTTCGGTCTCCACGTAGACACAAGTGGGAGTGTCCGCGGCGCGTGCCCCGGCGAGGGCGTCCCGCAGCTCGCCCGCGGTCCGGGCGCGCAGCACCCGCATGCCGAGGCTGGCCGCGTTGGCGGCCAGGTCGACCGGGAGCGGCGGCCCGGTGAAGGTGCCGTCCTCGGCGGTGTGCCGGTAGGCGGTGCCGAACCGCTCGGCGCCGACCGACTCCGACAGGCCGCCGATGGACGCGTACCCGTGGTTCTGGATCAGCACCGTCTTCACCGCCAGGCCCTCCTGGACGGCGGTGACGATCTCGGTCGGCATCATCAGGTACGTGCCGTCGCCGACCAGCGCCCAGACGTTCCGCTCGGGCGCGGCGAGCTTCACGCCGAGGGCGGCCGGGATCTCGTAGCCCATGCAGGAGTAGCCGTACTCCACGTGGTACTGGTCGCGGGCGCGGGTCCGCCAGAGTCTGTGCAGGTCGCCGGGGAGGGAGCCGGCCGCGTTCACGATGATGTCGCTCGCGTCGACCAGGGCGTCGAGTGCGCCGATCACCTGGGTCTGGGTCGGCACCGCGTGCGGGTCCCCGGCGGCGAAGCAGGCGTCCACGCGGCGCTCCCAGTCCGCCTTGGCCGCCGTGTAGTCCGCGAGATACGCCTCCGGCACCCGGTGTCCGTGCGTACCCAGCGCCTCGGTCAGCTCGCCCAGGCCGCTGCGGGCGTCGGCGATCAGCGGGAGCCCGGCCAGCTTGTGGCCGTCGAAGGGCGCGATGTTGAGGTTGAGGAAGCGCACACCGGGGCCGGCGAAGAGGGTGCCGGAGGCGGTGGTGAAGTCGGTGTACCGGGTGCCGACGCCGATCACCAGGTCGGCCGCGCGGGCGAGTCCGTCGGCGGTGTCGGTGCCGGTGTGGCCGATGCCGCCCACGTCCTGGGGGTGGTCGTGGCGCAGGGAGCCCTTGCCGGCCTGGGTGGAGGCGACCGGGATGCCGGTGGCGGCGGCGAACTCCGCGAGCGCGTCCTCGGCGCGGCTGTGGTGGACCCCGCCGCCCGCGACGACGAGGGGGCGCCGGGCCGCCCTGATCATCCTCACCGCCTCGCCGAGTTCGCCCGGGTCGGCGCCGGGTCTGCGGACGGTCCACACCCGGTCGGTGAAGAACTCCTCGGGCCAGTCGTACGCCTCGGCCTGCACGTCCTGCGGGAGGGCGAGGGTGACGGCGCCGGTGTCGACGGGGTCGGTGAGCACCCGCACGGCAGCGAGCGCGCTCGGGATCAGGGCCTCGGGGCGGGTGATCCGGTCGAAGTACCGGGACACCGGGCGCAGGGTGTCGTTCACCGACACATCGCCCGCGTAGGGGAGTTCGAGCTGCTGGAGGACGGGGTCGGCGGGGCGGGCGGCGAAGACGTCGCCGGGGAGCAGCAGGACGGGCAGATGGTTGACGGTGGCGAGGGCGGCGCCGGTGACGAGGTTGGTGGCGCCGGGGCCGATGGAGGTGGTCACCGCGTGGGTGGAGAGGCGGTCCGACTGGCGGGCGTACCCGACGGCCGCGTGCACCATCGCCTGCTCGTTGCGGCCCTGGTGGTAGGGCATCGACTCCCGGTACTCCAGCAGGGCCTGGCCGATCCCGGCGACGTTGCCGTGGCCGAAGATGCCCCACGTGGCGCCGATGAGCCGCTGCCGTACGCCGTCGCGTTCGGTGTGCTGGGCGGCGAGGAAGCGGACGAGTGCCTGCGCGACCGTGAGCCTGGTGGTCACCGGTAACCCCCTCGGTGGCCAGGATGGAAGCTGATCCGCCATTCGCGGCCGGCGCCGGGTCCGGCCATCACGTTCAGGTAGTACATGGCGTGGCCGGGCTGGGCGATCGACGGGCCGTGCCAGCCGTCGGGAACGAGGACCGCGTCACCGGTGCGGACCTCCGCGAGCAGGTCGGCGCCGCCCGGACGGGAGGGGAAGACGCGCTGGTAGCCGAGGCCGCCGTCCTCGATCTCGAAGTAGTAGATCTCCTCCAGCTCGGACTCCTCGCCCGGCCGGTGCTCGTCGTGCTTGTGCGGCGGGTACGACGACCAGTTGCCGCCCGGGGTGACGACCTCGACGGCGATGAGCCGGTCGCAGTCGAAGGTGTCGGCGGCGGCGAAGTTGCGCACCCGGCGGGCACAGGTGCCGCTGCCGCGCTCCTCGACGGGGACCTCCGGCGCGGAGCCGTAGCGGGCGGGGAGTCGTCGCTCGCACTTCGCTCCTGCCAGGGCGAAGCGGCCTCCCGCGCCGGAGGCGATCTGGACCCGGCTGTCGCGGGGGACGTACGCGAAGTCGGAGACTGCCGCGAACACGTTCTCCCGGCCGCGGATCTGAAACTCGTTCTCCTCAATTTGTACGGTACATGCACCCTGGAGGGGGAGCACGATCCACTCGGCGTCGCCGGTGTCGAAGGTATGGCCGGCGCCCGCTTCCAGCGCCACGACGCGCAGGCGGGTGTGCGCCCAGCCTTCCTGGCCTGGCCCGATGTCGAGCGCGTACGGGCCGCTCGCGGCCTCGCCGTGCGGGAGGTGGAGCCGGGTGCCGGTCATGCGGGCCCTCACAGCAGTCCTGCGGCGGTGTCCACGGCGGCGGCCACGTCGCCGTCCGCCGGGTACAGCAGTGTGCGGCCCACCACCAGGCCGCGCACGGTGGGCAGTCGCAGCGCGCCGCGCCATTTCTCGTAGGCGGCGGCCTGCTCCTGGGGGGAGCCTCCGGCCTCGCCGCCGAGCAGGACGGCGGGCAGCGTGGTGGTCGCCATGACCTCGGCCATGTCGTCCGGGTTACCGGTGACCGGGACCTTCAGCCAGGTGTAGGCGGAGGTGCCGCCCAGCCCGGAGGCGATGGCGAGCGAGGTGGTGACGGCCTCGGCGGACAGATCGTTGCGCAGGTGTCCGTCCGGGCCGCGCCGGCTGAGGAACGGCTCGATGAACAGCGGGAGTCGGCGTTCCGCCATGGCGTCGACCGTGCGGGCGGCGGCCTCCAGGGTGGTCAGCGAGCCGGGGTCGGTGTGGTCGACGCGCAGCAGCAGTTTGCCCGCGTCGAAGCGGCGGCGCCGGATGTCCTCGGGGCGGTGTCCGGTGAAGCGGTCGTCCAGTTCGAAGCGGGCGCCCTGGAGACCGCCCCGGTTCATGGAGCCGAGGACGACCTTGCCGTCCAGGGCGCCGAGCAGCAGCAGGTCGTCGAGGATGTCGGCGGTGGCCAGCACCCCGTCGACGCCGGGCCGGGAGAGCGCCAGGCACAGCCGCTCCAGCAGGTCGGCGCGGTTGGCCATGGCGAAGGGGCGTCCGCCGGCGCCGAGCGCCCCGCGTGCCGGGTGGTCGGCGGCGACGATCAGCAGCCGTCCGCTCGGCCCGAGCAGCGGCCGCGTGACCCGGCGCTCGGCGGCCTCCGCGATGGCCTCGGGATGCCGGGTGCGGAGGTGGACGAGGGTGGCCACGTCGACGTGGGCGGTGCTCATCGCACGGCTCCCGCCGCGAGCGCGGCCGAGACCTCGTCCGGGGTCGGCATCGCCGACGAGCACTCCAGACGGGAGGCGACGATGGCGCCGGCGGCGTTGGCGTGCCGCAGGACCGTCTCCAGGTCCCACCCCGCGAGCAGGCCGTGGCACAGCGAGCCGCCGAACGCGTCGCCCGCGCCGAGGCCGTTGAGGACGGTGACGGGCAGCGGGGGCACCTCGGCGTGCTCGCCGTCGCGGTGGACGGCGAGCACACCCTCGGGGCCCTGCTTGACCACCGCCAGCTCCACCCCGGCGGCCAGCAGTGCGCGGGCGGCGGCATGCGGTTCGCGGATGCCGGTGGCGATCTCCACCTCGTCCAGGTTGCCGACGGCGACGGTGGCGTGCCGCAGGGCCTCGGCGTAGAGGGGGCGGGCCGCGTCGGGGTCGCGCCGGGCCGGGTCGCTCCAGAGCGCGGGCCGCCAGTCCAGGTCGAAGACCGTGATGCCGGACCTGGCGCGGTGGGCGAGGGCGGTGAGGGTGGCGGTGCGGCTGGGCTCCTCGCTCAGGCCGGTGCCGGTGACCCAGAGGACGCGGGCCGCGCGGATCGCGTCCAGGTCGAGTTCGCCGGGGTGGATCTCCAGGTCGGGGGCCTTGGGCCGGCGGTAGAAGTACAGCGGGAAGTCGTCCGGCGGGAAGACCTCGCAGAAGGTGACCGGGGTGGGCAGGCCGGGGACCGGGGTGACCCAGCGGTCGTCGACGCCGAAGCCGCGCAGGGCCTCGTGGAGGTACGTGCCGAACGGATCGTCACCGGTACGGGTGATGACGGCGGTTCCGAGGCCGAGGCGGGCGGCGGCGACCGCGACATTGGTGGCGGAGCCGCCGAGGAACCTGCCGAAGGAGGACACCTGGGCGAGCGGGACACCGGTCTGGAGGGGATAGAGGTCCACCCCGACACGTCCCATGGTGATCAGGTCGTACGCCGCCGAATCCGCCATCGGCTCCCCTTCGTCACGTTCGTCAGGTCTCTCCCCCGGCTTTCTAGTCCGGTCCGGGGAGGCTGTCAACATTTTGTCCAGACATTCGGACCAGCGCTTGACACCCTTTCGGGTGGCCCGCACGCTGGCGGCCATGACGTCGACGCCGCCCTCCCCGCCGCCCCGTGTCCGCATCGGGTCGGCGCCAGACTCCTGGGGTGTCTGGTTCCCGGACGACCCCGCCCAGGTCCCCTGGCGGCGCTTCCTCGACGAGGTGGCCGCGTCCGGCTACGAGTGGATCGAACTGGGTCCCTACGGATATCTGCCAACCGACCCCGGGGTGCTCGCCGAGGAGACCGCCCGGCGGGGCCTGAAGGTGTCGGCCGGGACCGTGTTCACCGGGCTGCACCACGGCCCCGCGGTGTGGGAGCAGACCTGGGAGCACGTCTCCGCCGTCGCCGGGCTGACCCGGGCGACCGGCGCCCGTCACCTCGTCGTCATCCCGTCCTTCTGGCGGGACGACCGGACCGGCGCGGTGCTGGAGCCGGCCGGGCTGACCCCGGCCCAGTGGCGCGACCTGACCGCGCAGACCGAGCGGCTGGGCCACGAGGTCCGCGAGCGCTACGGCCTGACGATCGTCGTCCACCCGCACGCCGACACCCACCTCGACACCGAGGCGAACGTCACCCGCTTCCTCGACGCCACCGACCCCGCCCTGGTCTCCCTCTGCCTGGACACCGGCCACTACGCCTACTGCGGCGGCGACAGCGTCGAGCTGATCGAGACCTACGGCGAGCGCATCGGCTACCTCCACCTCAAGCAGGTCGACCCGGAGATCCTGGCCCGGGTGCGGGCGGAGGGCACCCCGTTCGGCCCGGCGGTCGCGCGGGGTGTGATGTGCGAACCCCCCACCGGGGTACCGGCGCTGGGCCCGGTCCTGGAGGCGGCGGCGAAGCTGGGCACCGGCCTGTTCGCCATCGTCGAGCAGGACATGTACCCCTGCGAGCCGGACCGGCCGCTGCCCATCGCCCGCCGCACCCGCGCGTTCCTGAGGTCGTGCGGCGTATAAGCGCACCGCCGGACAAACGTACCGCCGGGCGCCTCGCGCGCGGGCGTGCACGACGGTCCCGCCCACCCGGGTCAACCCGCCACGCCCGGCACGCACCCGCTCCTTCTGCTGTGGTCGTGTCACAAACGCCCCTCCCCTGTCACATGTGTCACGCGTACGCGGGTGCTCCGTCACACCCGGCCCACAGCCGCTAGCCCACGGTCACTCTGCGTCGTTGACCGGGCACAGGCTTGGTGATCACCAGCACACAGCGCCCGGCTCCCCCGACGGCCGCCCCACGGCCGACGCCGCGGCGCGCGCAGGAGGTGCGACGCATGACCGACCGCAGGCTCTGGTCCTACAAGGAAATCGCGGCACACATCCGGGTGCAGCCGGACACCGTACGGTCCTACCGGAAACACGGCCTGCTGCCACCGCCCGACCTCGTGGAGAGCGGCAAGCCCTACTGGTACGCCGACACCGTGCGCGCCTGGGTCGCCTCCCGGCCCGGCAACCGGGGCCGCAGAGAGGGCTGAGCCCCGCGCCGCCCGGCCATGGACGCCCGCACACCTCCGAGAGACGGGGTGCGGGCGTTCGTCGTACCACGACAAAGCGGGCGTATACATAGGGTGCCGGTGAATCCATCCCTGCCCGGCCACCCCTTGGGGAATACCCCCTAGGGGTATAGTGTTCGAAGTGTGAGGGGTTCCCGAGAACCCCCCTGTACGACGAGGAGAACGACATGAGCGCCCAGACCGACACCCCCGGCTCCGTCACCGCCGTCTACCAGGTGAGCGGCATGAGCTGCGGCCACTGCGAGGGCTCCGTCTCCGGCGAGATCTCCCAGCTCGCCGGCGTCAGCTCGGTGAAGGCGGTCGCCTCCACCGGTGAGGTCACCGTCATCTCGGCGGCCCCGCTCGACGAGGAGGCCGTGCGCGCCGCCGTCGACGAGGCGGGCTTCGAGCTGACCGGCCGGGCCTGAGCGAGAAACCCTTCCCCGACCGGGCCGTACCGACCAGCTCATACTGGCTTCCGTGAGGCCCGGTCCGATGTCTGGAGTCCGGGCATGACCAGCACCACCACAGCGACGGGGCGTACGGTCCCCGCGGCGGACGGCGACCGGGTCGAGCTGCTCATCGGCGGCATGACCTGCGCGTCCTGTGCCGCGCGGGTGGAGAAGAAGCTCAACCGCATGGACGGTGTGAGCGCCACCGTGAACTACGCGACGGAGAAGGCGAAGGTCAGCTTCGGCGGCGGCGTCCGCGTCACGGACCTGATCGCGGTCGTGGAGAAGACCGGCTACACCGCCGAGGAGCCCCCGCCCCCGGAGCCCGAACCGGCAGCCGGGTCCGGCGGGACGCCGGCCGGGCGCGACCCCGAGCTGTCCGCGCTCCGGCAGCGACTGCTCGTCTCCGCCCTGCTCGCCGCGCCCGTCATCCTGCTGGCCATGGTCCCGGCGCTCCAGTTCGACAACTGGCAGTGGCTCTCGCTGACCCTCGCCGCGCCCGTGGTCGTCTGGGGCGGCCTGCCCTTCCACCGGGCCGCCTGGACCAACCTGCGGCACGGCGCGGCCACCATGGACACCCTGGTCTCGGTCGGCACCCTGGCCGCGTTCGGCTGGTCCCTGTGGGCACTGTTCTTCGGCCACGCGGGCCTGCCCGGCATGCGGCACGCCTTCTCGTTCACCGTCTCCCGCACCGAGGGCACCTCCGTCATCTATCTGGAGGTCGCCGCCGGGGTCGTCGCGCTGATCCTGCTCGGCCGCTATCTGGAGGCCCGCTCCAAGCGCCGGGCCGGCGCCGCGCTGCGGGCGCTGATGGAGCTGGGCGCCAAGGACGTGACCGTGCTGCGGGACGGGCGGGAGACACGGGTGCCGGTGGGTTCGCTCGCCGTGGGCGACCGGTTCGTGGTGCGGCCCGGCGAGAAGATCGCCACCGACGGCACGGTGCTCGAAGGCTTCTCAGCCGTCGACGCCGCCATGCTGACCGGCGAGTCCGTGCCCGTCGACGTCTCCCCCGGCGACCAGGTCACCGGCGCCACGGTCAACGCGGGCGGGCGTCTGCTCGTCGAGGCGACCCGGGTCGGCGGCGACACCCAGCTGGCCCGGATGGCCCGGATGGTGGAGGACGCGCAGAACGGCAAGGCCGAGGTGCAGCGCCTGGCCGACCGGATCTCCGCCGTGTTCGTGCCCGTCGTCATCCTCGTCGCGCTCGGTACCTTCGGCGTCTGGCTGGGCGTCACCGGGGACACGGTCGCCGCGTTCACCGCCGCCGTCGCCGTACTGATCATCGCCTGCCCCTGCGCCCTGGGCCTCGCCACCCCGACCGCGCTGATGGTCGGCACCGGGCGGGGCGCGCAGCTCGGCATCCTCATCAAGGGCCCCGAGGTGCTGGAGTCGACCCGTCGTGTGGACACCGTCGTCCTGGACAAGACCGGCACCGTCACCACCGGCCGGATGACGCTCCAGGAGGTGTACACCGCCCCCGGCGAGGACGAGAAGCAGGTGCTGCGGCTCGTCGGCGCCCTGGAGCACGCCTCCGAGCACCCGGTCGCCCGCGCGGTCGCGGACGGCGCCGAGAAGCGGACCGGCGCGCTGCCCGCGCCCGAGCACTTCGAGAACGTCCCCGGCCGTGGCGTACGCGGCCGGGTGGACGGCCACGAGGTGGCCGCCGGACGGCTCTGGGACGACCTGCCCGAGGAGCTGGCCGCCGCCCGCACCCGGGCCGAGCAGGAGGGCCGTACGGCCGTGGTGGCCGGCTGGGACGGGAAGGCGCGTGCGGTGCTCGCCGTCGCGGACGCGGTCAGGGAGACCAGCGCCGAGGCGGTACGCGCACTGCGCGCCCTGGGCCTGACACCCGTGCTGCTCACCGGGGACAACCGCACGGTCGCCGAGGCGGTGGCGCGCGAGGTCGGCATCGACGAGGTCATAGCCGAGGTGCTGCCCGAGGATAAGGTGGACGTGGTCCGGAAGCTGCGGCGCGAGGGGCGGACCGTCGCCATGGTCGGGGACGGGGTGAACGACGCGGCCGCGCTCGCCACCGCCGACCTCGGTCTCGCCATGGGCACCGGCACCGACGCGGCCATCGAGGCCGGCGATCTCACCCTGGTCCGGGGCGACCTGCGGGTGGCCGCCGACGCCATCCGGCTCTCCCGGCGCACGCTCGCCACCATCAAGGGCAACCTGGTGTGGGCCTTCGGCTACAACGTGGCCGCGCTGCCGCTGGCCGCGGCGGGCCTGCTGAACCCGATGATCGCGGGGGCGGCGATGGCGTTCTCCTCGGTGTTCGTGGTCACCAACAGCCTGCGGCTGCGCCGGTTCCACTGAAACGGGCCAGGAAGTGCCGCGGGTGGCCGGAAGAAGTCCTCCGAGGAGAAGTAAGAGTCCCTCTGGAGTACGGCGCGCACCTCACATAAGCTCTTCACAAGGCTCGCGCATCTTCCTTACGCTTGGGCCCCGATCGCCGTATCGGGACTCTTGCGCAGTAATGGGACGTATGCAAGAGACGCAGATCACAGTGACGCGAACGTAACCATCGAAGGGGTTCGAAGGTCTAAGTTGGCGGTGTCAGTCCAGCGTCTTGGGGGGCGCCGGCTGGCATCCGGAGTCGTCTTGGGGGACTTCTCCGGATAGGGGTACCTCCTGCTCGAACGAGTTGAGAGCCAGGGGGAGCGTAGCCGGGGCACGTACACCGGGAAGCTTTGAGCGGCCCTCCCAGCGTGCGCTGTCCCGGCAGACCGCAACCGCTTTTACGTCACTGGAGCACGACGGGTCCGCCCGTCGGGCTCGGCAGCGAATTCAGGCGCTGCCCTCCGAGCGCCCGGCCCGGATCCCGTGGGGGGAATCCGCACCGGGGCATGGGAAGGCGCCCTGGACGTCGGCCCGTGGGGGGACCGACGCCAGGGCGCCTTCCGCTTTTTCAGCTCTTCGGCTTCGCTACAGGCTCAGCGCTGCTCGACCGGCACGAAGTCACGCTCGACGACGCCCGTGTAGATCTGGCGCGGGCGGCCGATGCGGGAACCCGGCTCCTTGATCATCTCGGTCCACTGGGCGATCCAGCCCGGCAGCCGGCCGAGGGCGAACAGGACCGTGAACATCTCGGTCGGGAAGCCCATGGCCCGGTAGATCAGACCGGTGTAGAAGTCCACGTTGGGGTAGAGGTTGCGCGAGACGAAGTAGTCGTCGGAGAGCGCGTGCTCCTCCAGCTTCAGCGCGATGTCCAGCAGCTCGTCGGACTTGCCGAGCGCGGAGAGGACGTCGTGCGCGGCGGCCTTGATGATCTTGGCGCGCGGGTCGAAGCTCTTGTAGACCCGGTGGCCGAAGCCCATCAGGCGGACGCCGTCCTCCTTGTTCTTCACCTTGCGGATGAAGGAGTCGACATCGCCGCCGTTGGCCTGGATGCCTTCCAGCATCTCCAGTACCGACTGGTTGGCGCCGCCGTGCAGCGGGCCCCACAGCGCGTTGATGCCGGCCGAGATCGAGGCGAACATGTTGGCCTGCGAGGAGCCGACCAGGCGGACCGTGGAGGTCGAGCAGTTCTGCTCGTGGTCCGCGTGCAGGATCAGCAGCTTGTCCAGCGCGGAGACGACGACCGGGTCGAGGTCGTACTCCTGGGCCGGCACCGAGAACGTCATGCGCAGGAAGTTCTCGACGTAGCCGAGGTCGTTGCGCGGGTAGACGAACGGGTGGCCGATGGACTTCTTGTACGCGTACGCCGCGATCGTCGGGAGCTTGGCGAGCAGGCGGATGGTGGAGAGGTCGCGCTGCTGCTCGTCGAACGGGTTGTGGCTGTCCTGGTAGAAGGTGGACAGCGCCGAGACGACCGAGGACAGCATGGCCATCGGGTGGGCGTCGCGCGGGAAGCCACGGTAGAAGTTCTTGACGTCCTCGTGCAGCAGGGTGTGCCGCGTGATGTCGTTCTTGAACGTGGCCAGCTCGTCGACGGTCGGCAGCTCACCGTTGATCAGCAGGTACGCCACCTCAAGGAAGGTGGAGCGCTCGGCCAGCTGCTCGATCGGGTAGCCGCGGTAGCGGAGGATGCCCGCCTCGCCGTCGAGGTAGGTGACGGCGGATTTGTACGCGGCCGTGTTGCCGTAGCCGCTGTCCAGGGTCACCAGACCGGTCTGGGCGCGGAGCTTCCCGATGTCGAAGCCCTTGTCGCCGACGGTGCTGTCGACCACCGGATAGGTGTACTCGCCGTCGCCGACCCGCAGTACGACAGAGTTGTTGGTGTGCTCGCTCACGTCTTCCCTCACCGACTTAGTGCCTCATCTTCGAGGTGCCCTGACTGTCTCTACCATCCCCCATTTGGCTCAGGAGAGTGCACTCGGGGTCGCCACTTGGCCCATTGGCGGCACTCAGTGCCGCGAACCTGCTCATCCTGCCCCCTGGCCGGGGGTTCCGGAAGTGCTCTGTGACCTTCATGACTCATTTGATCGATCATTTTTGCCGACGAGTCTGAAATCGAGCGCCGTGCAGCGGCGGCCGGCCGACACCGTGCGCACGGCCTGCCCGATCGCCTTGCGCGAACCCACCAGCACGACAAGCCCCTTGGCGCGGGTGACCGCCGTGTACAGCAGGTTCCGCTGGAGCATCATCCAGGCTCCGGTGGTGACCGGGATCACCACGGCCGGGTACTCACTGCCCTGGGAGCGGTGGATGGTCACGGCGTAGGCGTGGGCCAGTTCGTCCAGTTCGTCGAACTCGTAGCCCACCTCCTCGTCCTCGTCGGTGAGCACCGTCAGCCGCTGCTCGACCGGGTCGAGCGAGGTCACCACGCCCACCGTGCCGTTGAAGACGCCGTTCTCGCCCTTGTCGTAGTTGTTGCGGACCTGGGTCACCTTGTCGCCGACCCGGAAGACCCGGCCGCCGAACCGCTTCTCCGGCACATCGGGGCGGCCGGGGGTGATGGCCTGCTGGAGCAGGGCGTTGAGGGCGCCGGCGCCGGCCGGGCCCCGGTGCATCGGCGCGAGGACCTGCACGTCCCGGCGCGGGTCGAGGCCGAAGCGGGCCGGGACGCGGCGGGCGGCCACGTCCACGGTGAGCCGGCCGGCCTCCTCGGTGTCGTCCTCTACGAAGAGGAAGAAGTCGTCCAGCCCCTCGGTCAGCGGGTGCCGGCCCTCGTTGATCCGGTGCGCGTTGGTGACCACGCCGGACCGCTGGGCCTGGCGGAACACGCGGGTGAGCCGGACGGCGGGCACCGGGCTGCCCTCGGCCAGCAGGTCCCGCAGCACCTCGCCCGCGCCGACGCTGGGCAACTGGTCCACATCGCCGACGAACAGCAGATGGGCGCCGGGCGGTACGGCCTTGACCAGCTTGTTGGCGAGCAGCAGGTCGAGCATGGACGCCTCGTCCACCACCACGAGGTCGGCGTCCAAGGGGCGGTCGCGGTCGTAGGCGGCGTCCCCGCCGGGTCTCAGCTCCAGCAGCCGGTGCACGGTGGACGCCTCGGCGCCGGTCAGCTCGGCCAGCCGCTTGGCGGCGCGGCCGGTTGGGGCGGCGAGCAGCACCCTGGCCCGCCGGGCGCGGGCGAGTTCGACGATCGAGCGGACGGTGAAGGACTTGCCGCAGCCGGGGCCGCCGGTGAGGACGGCGACCTTCGCGGTGAGCGCGAGCCGGACGGCCGCCTCCTGCTCGGGCGCGAGGTCGGTGCCGGTGCGGCCCTTCAGCCAGCCGAGCGCCTTGTCCCACTTCACGTCCCGGAACGCCGGCATCCGGTCCTCGCCGGTGCGCAGCAGCCGCGACAGCTGGGCGGCGAGGGAGAGTTCGGCGCGGTGGAAGGGGACGAGGTAGACGGCGGTGACCTGCTCGCCCCCGTCGGGCCCCGGCACCCTCTCCCGTACGACACCGGGTTCCTCGCCCTCCTCGCCCGGGGCGGCCAGCTCGCCCAGGCAGTCGATGACCAGGCCGGTGTCGACCTGGAGGAGCTTCACCGCGTCCGCGATGAGGCGTTCCTCGGGGAGGTAGCAGTGGCCCTGGTCGGTGGACTGGGACAGGGCGTACTGGAGGCCGGCCTTGACGCGCTCGGGGCTGTCGTGCGGGATGCCGACGGACTGGGCGATCTTGTCGGCGGTGAGGAAGCCGATCCCCCAGACGTCGGCGGCGAGCCGGTACGGCTGGTTCTTGACCACGGAGATGGAGGCGTCGCCGTACTTCTTGTAGATCCGCACGGCGATGGAGGTGGAGACCTCGACGGTCTGGAGGAAGAGCATCACCTCCTTGATCGCCTTCTGCTCCTCCCAGGCGTCGGTGATCCGCGCGGTGCGCTTGGGGCCGAGTCCGGGGACCTCGATGAGGCGCTTCGGCTCCTCCTCGATGATCTTCAGGGTGTCCAGGCCGAAGTGCCGGGTGATGCGGTCGGCGAAGACCGGGCCGATGCCCTTGACCAGCCCGGAGCCGAGATAGCGGCGGATGCCCTGGACGGTGGCGGGGAGGACGGTCGTGTAGTTCTCGCAGGTGAACTGCTTGCCGTACTGCGGGTGCGAGCCCCAGCGGCCCTCCAGCCGCAGCGACTCCCCCACCTGGGCGCCGAGCAGCGCGCCGACCACGGTGAGCAGGTCGCCGCCCCCTCTCCCGGTGTCGACGCGGGCGACGGTGTACCCGGTCTCCTCGTTGGCGTAGGTGATGCGCTCCAGCACGCCTTCCAGCACGGCCAGGTGCCGTTCGCCCGCGGGGTTTTCCGTCTGTCGTGCCACGGGGCGACGGTACCGGTGAGGACCGACAGCGCGCCGCGGGTGGTGGATCTCTCACCGTCCGTGCTCAGCTGAGCATGATTCATCACGATCTGATTTCAGCCACCCGCGAAGGGGTTGTCCGGAGGCCGTGTAATCGATTCCAATCCTCCGGACAGGTCGTTGTAAACGATTCCACAAGGAGGTGGAGCCGTCGATGGCGAGCATCAAGGACGTCGCCGCCGCGGCGGGTGTCTCCGTCGCCACGGTCTCACGCGTACTGAACGCTCATCCCTCGGTGAGCGCCGAGGCGCGCTCGCGTGTGCTGGCCGCCGTGGCCGAGCTGGGCTACCGGCCCAACGCGGTCGCCCGCTCCCTGCGTACCGACCAGACCCACGCCCTCGGCCTGGTGATCGGCGATGTGCTGAACCCGTACTTCACCGAGCTGGCCCGCTCGGTGGAGGAGGCGGCCCGGGATCTCGGGTACAGCGTGATCATCGGCAACGCCGACGAGCGCCCCGACCTCCAGGACCACCACGTCCGCACCCTGCTGGACCGCCGGATCGACGGTCTGCTGGTCTCCCCGGCCCCCGGCGACTCCCCGCCGCTGCTGGAGGCGGCCCGCGCGGGCACCCCGGTGGTCTTCGTGGACCGCTGGATTCCCGGCGCCGAGGTTCCGGTGGTCCGGGCCGACGGACGGCGGGCGGTGCGGGAGCTGGTGGCGCATCTGCACCTGCTCGGGCACCGGCGGCTCGCCATCATCGCGGGCCCGGCCGGCGCCACGACCGGCAGCGAGCGGGTGGCCGCCTTCCGGGACGCGCTGGCCGCGTACGGGCTGCCGCTGACCGGCGAGTACATCGGCCACGGTGACTTCCAGGCGGCCAGCGGACGGCGGGTCACCGAGGGCTTCCTCGACCTGCCCGAGCCGCCCGAGGCGGTGTTCGCCGCCGACAACCTGATGGCGCTGGGCGCGCTGGACGCGATCCGGGCGCGCGGGCTGCGGATGCCGGACGACATCGCGCTGGCGGTGTTCGACGACATCCCGTGGTTCGTGCACACCGACCCGCCGATCACCGCCATCGCCCAGCCCACCGGCGATCTGGGCCGGGCCGCCGTGCGCGCCCTGGTCGACCGGATCGAGGGGCGGGCCGCCGAGTCCGTCACGCTCGACGCCCGGCTGGTGGTGCGCCGCTCGTGCGGTGCCCCGGCACCCGTACTGATTCCTCCCACGTCCCCCATGCGAAGGAGCACCCCCGTGCAGAGGAGCACACCGTGAGCGATCCCGACGAACTGCTGCGCGTCGAGGGCATCCGCAAGGCATTCCCCGGTGTGATCGCGCTGGACGGCGTCGACTTCGGCCTGCGCCGGGGCGAGGTCCATGTCCTGCTCGGCGAGAACGGCGCGGGCAAGTCCACCCTGATCAAGACCCTGTCCGGCGCCAGCCCGCCGGACTCCGGGCGCATCCTGGTCGACGGCGCCGAGGTACGGGTGCGCGGCGCCCGGGACGCGGAGGCGCTCGGGATCGCCACGATCTACCAGGAGTTCAACCTGGTCCCCGAGCTGACGGTGGCCGAGAACATCTTCCTGGGCCGCCAGCCGCGCCGGTTCGGCATGGTCGACCGCAAGCGGATGGAGGCCGACGCCGGGGCCCTGCTGAAGCGGGTCGGGCTGGACGTCCACCCGCGTACCCGGGTCCGTGAACTGGGCATCGCCCGGCTCCAGATGGTGGAGATCGCCAAGGCCCTCAGCCTGGACGCCCGCGTGCTGATCATGGACGAGCCGACGGCGGTGCTCACCTCCGACGAGGTCGGGCGGCTGTTCACGCTGGTGCGCTCGCTGCGCGCGGACGGCGTCGGCATCGTGTTCATCACCCACCACCTGGACGAGATCGCCGCGCTCGGCGACCGGGTCACCGTGATCCGGGACGGCCGCAGCGTCGGCCAGGTCCCGGCGTCCACGCCCGAGGACGAACTGGTCCGGCTGATGGTCGGCCGCTCCATCGAGCAGCAGTACCCGCGCGAGCGCCCCGAGCGTGGCGAGCCGCTGCTCGCCGTCGAGGGACTGACCCGGAACGGGGTCTTCCACGACGTGAGCTTCGAGGTGCGCGCCGGTGAGGTGGTCGGCATCGCCGGGCTGGTCGGCGCGGGCCGTACCGAGGTGGCGCGGGCGGTGTTCGGCGCCGACCCGTACGACGCGGGCACGGTGAAGGTACGCGGCACCGTGCTGCGCCGGCACGACGTGGACGCGGCACTGAGCGCCGGGATCGGCCTGGTGCCCGAGGACCGCAAGGGCCAGGGCCTGGTGCTGGACGCCTCCGTGGCGGAGAACCTGGGCCTGGTGACCCTGCGTTCGGCCAGCCGGGGCGGGCTGGTGGACCGCAAGGGCCAGTACGCGGCGGCCGGGCGGATCGCCGAGCGGCTGAACGTGCGGATGGCGGGCCTCGGCCAGCACGCGCGCACCCTGTCCGGCGGCAACCAGCAGAAGGTCGTCATCGGCAAGTGGCTGCTGGCCGACGCGCGGGTGCTGATCCTCGACGAGCCCACGCGCGGCATCGACGTCGGCGCGAAGGTCGAGATCTACCAGCTCATCAACGAACTCACCGCGGCCGGTGCCGCCGTCCTGATGATCTCCAGCGACCTGCCCGAGGTGCTCGGCATGAGCGACCGGGTGCTGGTGATGGCCCAGGGCCGGATCGCCGGCGAACTCGAGGCCGCCGAGGCCACCCAGGACGCCGTCATGTCCCTCGCCGTGGGCACCCCCACGACCGACCCCAGTACCGAAACGGAGGCCCCCGGTGGCCACTGACACCCTCAAGAGCCGGGCGGACTCCGGCAGTTCCACGGTGGGCGGCTTCCGCCGGCTGCTGCTCGACAACGGTGCGCTGACCGCGCTGATCGTCCTCGTCATAGCCCTGTCGGTGCTGTCGGGCGACTTCCTGACCACCGACAACCTGCTCAACATCGGTGTGCAGGCGGCCGTGACGGCGATCCTCGCCTTCGGTGTGACCTTCGTGATCGTCTCGGCGGGCATCGACCTGTCGGTGGGCTCGGTGGCCGCGCTCTCGGCGACCGTGCTGGCCTGGAGCGCCACCGCGCACGGGGTGCCGGTCGCCCTCGCGGTGGTCCTCGCGCTCGCCACGGGCATCGCGGCGGGCCTGGTCAACGGCTTCCTGACGGCGTACGGGAAGCTGCCGCCGTTCATCGCCACGCTGGCGATGCTGTCGGTGGCGCGGGGTCTGTCGCTGGTGATCTCCGGCGGCGTGCCGATCCCGTTCCCGGACTCCGTCTCCCACCTCGGGGACACCCTCGGCAACTGGCTGCCGGTGCCGGTGCTGGTCATGGTGGTGATGGGGCTGCTCGCGGCGGTCGTGCTGGGGCGCACCTACATCGGCCGGTCGATGTACGCGATCGGCGGCAACGAGGAGGCAGCGCGGCTCTCCGGCCTGCGGGTGAAGCGGCAGAAGCTCGCCGTGTACGCGCTGTCCGGGGTGTTCGCGGCCGTCGCCGGTGTGGTGCTGGCCTCCCGGCTGTCCTCGGCGCAGCCGCAGGCCGCCGACGGCTACGAGCTGGACGCCATCGCGGCCGTCGTCATCGGCGGTGCCTCGCTGGCGGGCGGCTCGGGCAAGGCGTCGGGCACCCTGATCGGCGCGCTGATCCTGGCGGTGCTGCGCAACGGCCTCAACCTGCTCTCCGTCTCCGCGTTCTGGCAGCAGGTCGTGATCGGTGTGGTCATCGCGCTGGCCGTGCTGCTGGACACCGTGCGCCGCAAGGCGGGGGCGACCCCGGTGGCGGCCGGTACCGGGGGCGGGAACCGGGGCAAGCAGGCGGCGACGTACGGGCTGGCGGCCGTGGTGACGGTGGCGATCGTCGGCGCGACCTCCTTCCTGCACAACGGCTCGGCCTCGGCCGACCCCAAGCTGGGGCTGTCCCTGTCGACGCTGAACAACCCGTTCTTCGTGCAGATCCGGGAGGGCGCGCAGGCGGAGGCGAAGAAGCGGGGCGTGGACCTCACCGTCACCGACGCCCGGGACGACGCCTCCCAGCAGGCCGACCAGCTGCAGAACTTCACCAGCTCCGGCTACGGCGCGGTCATCGTCAACCCGGTGGACTCCGACGCGGCCGGCAACTCGGTGAAGGCGGCGGGCAAGGCCGGCATCCCGGTGATCGCGGTGGACCGCGGGGTCAACAAGGCGAAGGTGGCCGCGCTGGTCGCCTCCGACAACGTGGCGGGCGGTGAGCTGGCGGCGAAGGCGGTCGCGGAGAAGCTCGGCGGCACCGGCCGGATCGTGGTCCTCCAGGGCCAGGCGGGCACCTCCGCCGCGCGTGAGCGGGCCGCGGGCTTCGCCAAGGGGCTGGGGCAGTTCCCCGGCATCAAGGTGCTGGCCCAGCAGCCGGCCGACTTCGACCGGGCCAAGGGTCTGGACGTGATGTCCAACCTGCTCCAGGCCCACCCCGATGTGCAGGGCGTCATCGCGGCCAACGACGAGATGGCCCTCGGCGCGATCAAGGCGCTCGGCGCCAAGGCGGGCAGGTCCGTGCAGGTCGTCGGCTTCGACGGCACCCCGGACGGACTCAAGGCCGTCAAGGACGGCAGCCTGTACGCGTCGGTGGCGCAGCAGCCGACCCAGCTCGGCCGGATCGCCGTCACCAACGCCCTCAAGGCGCTGGACGGCGGCAAGCTCGCCCCGATGGTGAAGGTGCCGGTGAAGGTCGTCACCCGGGAGAACGTGGCCGGCTTCACCGGCTGACCGCGCCTCGACATCCGTAAGGGAGCTTCTTGATGTACGACTACGACCTGCTGGTCGTGGGGTCCGCCAACGCCGATCTGGTGGTCGGGGTGGAGCGGCGGCCGGGTGCCGGGGAGACGGTGCTCGGCGGTGACCTGGCCGTCCATCCGGGCGGCAAGGGCGCCAACCAGGCGGTCGCCGCCGCCCGCCTCGGCGCCCGTACGGCGCTGCTGGCACGGGTCGGCGACGACGGCCACGGCCGGCTGCTGCTGGACTCGCTCCGCTCGGCCGGGGTGGACACCTCGGCGGTGCTGACCGGCGGGGCGCCGACCGGGGTCGCGCTCATCACCGTCGACCCGTCCGGGGACAACAGCATCGTGGTCTCCCCCGGCGCCAACGCCCGTCTGACCGAGGGTGATGTGGCGGCGGGGGTGCTGGGCGCGGCCCGGGTGGTGTCGGCGCAGCTGGAGATCCCGCTGGAGACGGTGGCGGCCGTGGTGCGGGGGCTGCCCGAGGGCACCCGGTTCGTGCTGAACCCGTCCCCGCCGCGCCCGCTGCCCGACGAGGTGCTGGCCGCCTGCGACCCGCTGGTGGTCAACGAGCACGAGGCGCGGGTGCTGCTCGGCGACGCGGACCCCGGTGACGATCCCGCCGACTGGGCGCGGCGGCTGCTGGCCCTGGGTCCGCGCTCGGTGGTGGTCACGCTCGGCGCGAAGGGCGCGCTGGTGTGCGACGCCTCCGGCGCGCGGTCGGTGCCGTCGGTGGTGGTGGCCGCGGTGGACACCACGGGTGCCGGGGACGCCTTCACGGCCGCGCTGGCCTGGCGGCTGGGCGCGGACGAGGAGCTGGCCGAGGCGGCGGCGTACGCGGCCCGGGTGGGCGCGGCCGCCGTGACCCGGCGCGGGGCGCAGGAGTCGTACCCGACGGCGGCGGAGGTCGCGGCGCTGGACGCCTGACATGTTTCGAGGGGGCGTGCCCCGGGGGCTCGCGCCGGGTCCCCCCCCCCGGGTTGGCCCCCTAAGAGATAGCGGAGCGG
>NZ_JBHXLV010000096.1:0-23858 GCF_042721685.1 Streptomyces sp. NPDC058459
GGCCGTTGTCGTATGCGCGGGACGCCCTCAGCGGGCCATCTCCTCCTTGAGCGCCGCCAGGAAGGTGTCGACATCCTCCTCCGTGGTGTCGAAGGCGCACATCCAGCGGACGTCGCCGGCCGCCTCGTCCCAGAAGTAGAAGCGGAACCGCTGCTGCAACCGGACGCTCACGTCGTGCGGGAGCCGGGCGAAGACGCCGTTGGCCTGCACCGGGTGCAGGATCTCCACGCCGTGCACCGCGCGGACGCCCTCGGCGAGCCGCTGGGCCATCTCGTTGGCGTGCCGGGCGTTGCGCAGCCAGAGGTCCTTGGCGAACAGGGCCTCCAACTGCACCGAGACGAAGCGCATCTTGGAGGCGAGCTGCATGGACAGCTTGCGGAGGTGCTTCATGTGCGAGACGGCGTCCTGGTCGATGACCACGACCGCCTCGCCGAACAGGGCGCCGTTCTTCGTCCCGCCCAGCGAGAGGATGTCGACGCCGGCCGCGTTGGTGAACGCCCGCATGGGGACGTTCAGGGAGGCAGCGGCGTTGGCTATCCGGGAGCCGTCCAGGTGCACCTTCATGCCGTGCGCGTGAGCGTGTCCGCAGATCGCGCGGATCTCGTCGGGCGTGTAGAGGGTGCCCAGCTCGGTGGACTGGGTGATCGAGACGACCTGAGGCATCGCCCGGTGCTCGTCGTCCCAGCCGAACGCCTGCCGGTCGATCAGCTCGGGGGTGAGCTTGCCGTCCGGCGTGGGCACGGTGAGCAGCTTCAGGCCGCCCATCCGCTCGGGCGCGCCACCCTCGTCGACGTTGATGTGCGCGCTCTCGGCGCAGATCACCGCGCCCCAGCGGTCGGTGACCGCCTGGAGCGCGACGACGTTGGCGCCGGTGCCGTTGAACACCGGGAACGCCTCGGCGGTGGCGCCGAAGTGGCTGCGGATGATCCGCTGGAGGTTCTCGGTGTACTCGTCCTCGCCGTACGCGACCTGGTGGCCGCCGTTGGCCAGGGCCACGGCGGCGAGCACCTCGGGGTGCGCCCCGGCGTAGTTGTCGCTGGCGAAACCGCGGACCTGCGGGTCGTGGTGGCGACGGGCGTCGGTCCTGGGAGGGTTCACGGCTTCTCGGTCAGCCACAGACGGTTTCCGTTCACTTCGGCGGCGGGCCTGGCCCAGACGCCCTCGATGGCCTCGGCCAGCTCCTTGACGTCCGTGAAGCCCGCGAACTTCGCGCTGGGGCGCTCGGCGCGCATGGCGTCGTGCACCAGCGCCTTCACCACCAGGATGGCAGCAGCGGCCGCCGGGCCCTCCTCGCCCCCCGCCTTGCGGAAGCCGTCGGCCATGGCCAGCGTCCACGCCTCGGCGGCCGCCTTGGCGGCGGAGTACGCGGCGTTGCCCGCGGTCGGCTTGGACGCGCCGGCGGCGCTGATCAACAGGTAGCGGCCGTCCCCGGCGCGCTGGAGCGCGTCGTAGAAGGCCAGCGAGGTGTGCTGGACGGTGCGGACGAGCAGCTTCTCCAGCAGGTCCCAGTCGGCGAGGTCGGTGCTCTCGAACTTGGCGCCGCCGCGCCAGCCGCCGACCAGGTGGACCAGGCCGTCGATCCGGCCGTGCTCCTTCTCGATGCCCGAGGCCCAGGCGCGGGTGGAGTCCAGGTCGAGCAGGTCGACCGTCTCACCGGTGACCGTGGCGCCGCCGTTGGCGTAGCGGGCCGCGTCCACGGCCTCCGCCAGGCGGGCCGGGTCGTTGTCCGCGCCGACCACGGTCGCGCCGGCCTCGGCGAGTCTGACCAGCGTGGCCAGTCCGGCCGGTCCGCCCGCACCGGCGACCGCGATGACCGCGCCCCGAAGAGCCCCGTTCCGCATCGTCTTCCCTTCTCCGTCCACTCCGTGTGCCGTGTCGTGCCCGCGGTCGCTCACGCGGCGATCCGCTCGGCGCCGTCCGCCGTGATGCCCTTGGTGGCGGCGATCACATTCTTCAGCTTCTTGGCCAGCGCCTCATAGAACATGCTCAGCGGAAACTCGTCGGGAAGCACGTCGTCCACCAGCTTGCGCGGCGGCAGGCTCAGGTCGAGGGCGTCGGGGCCCTTGGCCCACTTGGAGCCGGGGTGCGGGGAGAGATAGCCGGCGACCAGGTCGTACCCGGCGAGCCAGTGGACCAGCTTGGGGCGGTCGATGCCGTCGCGGTAGAGCTGCTCGATGTCGGCGCAGAGCTGGTTGGTGACCTGCGGGGCGCGCTCCCAGTCGATGGCGAGCTTGTTGTCGGTCCAGCGGACCACGTCGTGCTTGTGCAGGTAGGCGAAGAGGAGCTGGCCGCCGAGCCCGTCGTAGTTGCGGACGCGGTCGCCCGTGACCGGGAAGCGGAACATGCGGTCGAAGAGCACCGCGTACTGCACGTCACGGGCCTGCGGTACGCCGTCCGACTCCAGCTTCACGGCCTCCTTGAAGGCGGTGAGGTCGCAGCGCAGTTCCTCCAGGCCGTACATCCAGAACGGCTGGCGCTGCTTGATCATGAACGGGTCGAACGGCAGGTCGCCGTGGCTGTGGGTGCGGTCGTGGACCATGTCCCAGAGCACGAACGCCTCTTCGCAGCGCTTCTGGTCGAGCACCATCGCGGCGATGTCCTCGGGCAGCTCCAGGCCCAGGATGCCGACGGCGGCGTCGGTGACCCGGCGGAAGCGGGCGGCCTCGCGGTCGCAGAAGATGCCACCCCAGGAGAAACGTTCCGGCGCCTCGCGTACGGCGATGGTCTCCGGGAAGAGGACGGCGGAGTTGGTGTCGTACCCGGCCGTGAAGTCCTCGAAGGTGATGCCGCAGAACAGCGGGTTGTCGTACCGGGTGCGCTCCAGCTCGGCCAGCCAGTCCGGCCAGACCATGCGGAGCACGACCGCCTCGAAGTTGCGGTCGGGGTTGCCGTTCTGCGTGTACATCGGGAAGACGACCAGGTGCTGGAGGCCGTCGGCGCGGTCGGCGGCGGGCTGGAAGGCCAGCAACGAGTCCAGGAAGTCCGGCACCTCGAAGCCGCCCTCGGCCCAGCGGCGCAGGTCGCCCGCCAGAGCCCGGTGGTACGCGGCGTCGTGCGGGAGCAGCGGGGAGAGTTCCTCCACCGCGGCCACGACCCGGCCCACGGCCCTCTCGGCCTCGGCCCGCCCGGGGGCGCCCTCGGCGGCGAAGTCGATCGAGCCGTCCTTCGACTGCCATGGCCGGATCTGCTCCACCGCGCCCTTGAGGACGGGCCACGCCGCGTGCTCGACCACCCTGGTCAGCGAAGGAACCTTTCCCTCGGTACCGGGCTGCACAAGAATTTCCGTCATGTCCCATCCTCCACGGGAGAACCTCGCGTATGGACACCGTATGCGTACCCCGTTTCGCCGAACAAGAGGGGTATCGGGAAATTATTCTGCGCGACCGCATGGTCACCGCTGTTTTTCCGGTTCCAAACCGTGACCGCGCTCACTTTCGCTGCACGCGCCGGGTTGATTCCGGCGGGTGAGCGATCACCGGATTCCGGCCGGCGGGTGCCGGGCGCCACGCCGGGCGACTCGTGATCGCACCGGTGCCGACACGGCCGTTAGGCTGCGGACCAGGCGTGCGGACGACGACACTCCCTCGGGTCCGCGCAAGCCGATCCGCCGTCGACGGAAGCGAGTTGAACCTTGAACTTCCTTACCATCGGGCACCGTGGGGTCATGGGTGTCGAGCCCGAGAACACGCTTCGTTCCTTCGCCGCCGCCGAGCGGGCCGGGCTGGACATGGTCGAACTCGATCTGCACCTGAGCAAGGACGGTGCGCTGATCGTGATGCACGACGCCAGGGTGGACCGCACCACGGACGGCACCGGGCGGATCGCCGAGAAGACCCTCGCGGAGCTGCGCACCCTGGACGCGGGGCGCGGCGAGCGGGTGCCGGTGTTCGAGGAGGTCCTGGACGCGGTCAGGTCGCCGGTCCAGGCCGAGATCAAGGACGCCGCGGCCGCGAAGGCGCTGGCGGAGGTGATGCTCCGGCGGGACCTGGTCTCCCGGGTGGAGGTCATCTCCTTCCACCACGAGGCGCTCGCCGAGATCACCCGACTGGTGCCCGGGGTGCGTACCGCGCTGGTCGCGGAGCACTACGGCCCGGAGGTGGTGGGCCGCGCGGTGGCGGTCGGCGCGGCGACGCTCTGTCTCGACGTCCGCCGGCTGACGCTGGAGGTCGTGGAGGAGGCGCGCGCGGCGGGCCTGAGGGTCCTCGCCTGGGTGGTGAACACCCAGGACGAGCTGCGGCTGGTACGCGCCCTCCAGCTGGACGGCGCGACGACCGACCTCCCGGACATCAAGCGCACCGGCCGCTTCACCGCGTAGCACGGGCGCCGTCGCACCGGCGGCTCCACCGCGCAGGCCGGGGCCGCCGTCACCCCAGCGGCTTGACCAGCAGCTCGAAGCGGAGGCCGGGACGGCGCGGGATGCCGAAGCGCTCGTCGCCGTACGGGAACGGGGTCGTCTCGCCCGTACGGCGGTAGCCCCGGCGCTCGTACCAGCCGATCAGGTCGTCGCGGACGGAGATCACCGTCATGTGCATCTCGGTGGCGCCCCAGGCGGTCCGCGCCTGTCGCTCCGCCTCCGCCATGACGGCCTTGCCGAGCCCCGCGCCCTGGAGCGTGGGGCTCACCGCGAACATGCCGAAGTAGGCGTGGGCGCCCCGGTGTTCGAGCTGGCAGCAGGCGACGATCGCGCCCTCCCGCTCCACCACGAGCAGCCTGCTGTCGGGCGTCCTGATGACCTGGAGCACGCCCTCGGGGTCGGTGCGCTGCCCGTCCAGGATGTCCGCCTCGGTGGTCCACCCGGCCCGGCTGGCGTCGCCCCGGTACGCCGACTCGACCAGCGCGACGAGGTGGTCCACGTCGGCGTCGGTGGCGTCGCGGAACGTCAGTCCGGTGGCGGTGTCCATGAGGGTGTACTCCGATCTGGGGCGCGGCATGACCACGGATGAGGGTAGCGGGGCGATTAGTCTCCCCTCGCATGGTGCATGTACTGGGCAGCAGGACCCTGATCCGTCCGACGGACCCCGAGCGCTCCCGCGCCTTCTACGGAGGGGAGCTGGGGCTCGCCGTCCACCGTGAGTTCGGCACGGGCCCGGAGCGGGGAACGGTCTACTTCCTGGGCGGCGGCTTCCTGGAGCTGTCAGGCCGGGCCGAGGCCCCGCTCGTGCCGTCGGTGCGGCTGTGGCTCCAGGTCGCGGACGCGGCGGCCGCGCGGGACGAGCTGGGGGCCGCCGGGGTGGAGATCGTCCGGGAACCGGTCCGGGAACCGTGGGGGCTGATCGAGCTGTGGATCGCCGACCCGGACGGCATCCCGATCGTGCTGGTGGAGATCCCGGCGGACCATCCGCTGCGGTACCGGCCGGGCGTCTGACGCGCCGCTTCGGCCGCGCGGGGCACCGAGCCGGCCCTCCGGTTCCGTCGAGGAGGCGGTGAGCGGGGCGGACAGCTCGACCTGACGCTCGGGGGCCGGCGCGGACCACACCACCTGGCAGGTGTCTCATCGGTGAAGGACTTGTCCCGGCCCCACGATTCGCCCAGCTCACACCCCGCGCTCCGGCGAACGCTCCCCGTGCACCTCCTTGCGCTCGCGTGCGCGCCGTCCGTCGTGGGCATCGCATCTCTCGACC
Organism: Streptomyces sp. NPDC058459; assembly: GCF_042721685.1. Classification (NCBI taxonomy): domain Bacteria; kingdom Bacillati; phylum Actinomycetota; class Actinomycetes; order Kitasatosporales; family Streptomycetaceae; genus Streptomyces; species Streptomyces sp. NPDC058459. The sequence goes on from NZ_JBHXLV010000096.1 coordinate 5,622, forward strand.
GAGCGTCGAACGGGGGTGGTGTGCGTGCACGGTCCGGTGTCACCGGCCTGGCTGCTGGTCGCGCTGTGCGCGGCGACCGGCGCCTACTGCCTGCTGCGGATGCGCAGCGGCGTCGAGGAGCAGCGCCGCGCGGCGGGCGGCGAGGCGCTGATGGGCTTCGGGATGGCGGCGATGGCGGTACCCGCCGCCGTCTTCGCCCCGCCGCGCTGGGTGTGGCCGCTGTACGCCGCGGTGTTCGGGCTGGCCGCGCTGCGCGCGCTGTGGCCGGCGCGCCGGAGCGGCCACCATCTGCACCACCTGCTGGGCAGTACGGCCATGGTGTACATGTCGCTGCTGATGGCCGCCGCCCCGGCCGGGCACCACCATACGGGCGGCTCCGGCCCGGCGTGGCTGACGGGCGTACTGCTGCTCTACTTCACCGGTTACGTCCTGCTCACCGGCGCCCGTCTGGTGCCCGTCACCGTGCGGGGCGCCCGGGGTGCGGTGCGGTGGGGGGACCGGCCCGAGCTGTCCCGGGTCTGCCGGCTGTCGATGGGGATAGGCATGCTGGCGATGCTTCTGACGATGTGACACCTCAAGCGAGGTGTGGGGCGCGGGAGTTGCCTGCGTCACTTCGGCCCCGCCGCGCGGTCCGGTGCTCATAGGGTGCTGCCCATGATGGTCCCCGTGGCACTGCTGCTGCTCGGCGTCCTGACCTCCGTCGCCGCCCCGCGTCTGCTGGCACGGGCCGACTGGCCGGACCGGGAGCCGGTGGTGGCGCTGTGGGCCTGGCAGTGCGTGGTGGCCGCCGTCCTGCTGTGCTGTGCGCTGTCGATGACACTGAGCGCGGCGGCGGCGTGGCAGGCGGTGCGCGGGCAGTTGTTCGGCGGTGCTCCGCACGGGGTCGTCGAGGCGTACGCCCTCGGCGCGGCGGGGCCGTGGGCCGCGCCGACCGCCGTGGCACTCGCGTGCGGGGGGCTGTGGAGCCTGACGATGCTGGTCGGCGAGGTGCTGCACGCCCGGCGGCGACGGCGGGTGCGGCTGTCCGAACTGCTGGAGCGGGCGCCCCTGTTGCCGGGTGAGGAGCCGGGCGGACGGCTGGTGGTGCTGGAGGGCGAGCGGCCGGACGTGTGGTGGCTCCCCGGCGCGACTCCCCGGCTCGTCGTCACCACGGCCGCGCTGCGCCGCCTCAGGGGCAGCCGACTGGACGCCCTGCTGGCCCATGAGCAGGGTCACGCCCGCTTCCGCCACGACTGGCTGCTGCACTGCTCGGCCGCGCTGGCGGGCGGCTTCCCGCGGGTACCGGTGTTCGCCGCGTTCCGCGACGAGATGCACCGGCTGGTCGAACTGGCCGCCGACGACACCGCGTCCCGCCGCTTCGGCCGGGTGACGACCGCCCTGGCCCTGGTCGAACTCAACGAGGGCCGGGGCGTGTTCGGCCCCTCCCCCACCCCGCACGCGCAACTGCCCCGGCGAGTGGACCGCCTCCTGACGGCCCCGCCGCGCCTCCCGGCCCCGCGCCGCCTCCGCCTCACCGCGACGGCCGCGCTGGTCCCGGCACTTCCGGTGCTGGTCGCTTTCGTTCCGGGGCTGCGGGCGTTGCACTAGGGTCTGTCGTCCGCAGCGGACGATCAGACCCCGCGCGAACCAGACTCTCCACCTCGCCCGCGATGACGGCCCGCACGGCTCTCATCGACGAAGATCACCCCATGTACCACCAGATCCCCCGCGCCGCACTCCTCACCACCGCCGCCCTCGCCCTCTCCTCCGCCCTGCTGACCGCCCTGGTCGCCGTCGAGTGGGGCCCCCTCCTCACGCTGGACGACGACATCGCCGGCACCACCCACCGCTGGGCGGTGCGGCAGCGAGGCGTGACCCAGGTCTTCCGGGTGCTGACCGACTGGATCTGGGACCCGGTGACCATGCGGCTGCTGTGCGCGGGGGTCGCGCTGTGGATGGTGTGGCGTACGGCAGCGTGGTGGACGGCGCTGTGGCTGGTGGTCACCTGCGGGGTGGCGGCGGTGGTGCAGCAGGCGGTGAAGGCGGGCGTCGCGCGCCCGCGTCCGGTGTGGCCGGACCCCGTGGACAGCGCACGGTACGCCGCGTTCCCGTCCGGGCACACCATGACGGCCACCGTGGTGTGCGGGCTGCTGCTGTGGCTGATCCACCGTCATGGCGTGGGCGGCGCCCGCTGGTGGGCGGCCGTCGCGGTGGGCGTCGTCTCGGTGCTGGGCGTCGGCCTCACGCGGGTGTGGCTCGGGGTGCACTGGTTCTCGGACGTCCTCGGCGGCTGGCTGCTCGGTTCCCTGCTGGTGGCCGCCGCGGTACTGGTCGACGAGCGACGCCAGGGACCGGCAGGAGCGGGGTCCCGCGCATGACCGCCGTACTGTTCGACTTCTCGGGCACGCTGTGCCGGATCGAGTCCGCCGAGTCCTGGCTGCGCGCCGCCCTGAAGACGGCCGGCGTCACCATGGCCGAACCCGAACTCCTGCACAGCGCGGGCGCGTTGGAGACGGCCGGCGCGCTTCCGGGCGGGGCGGAGCCGAGCGTCGTACCGGAGGAGTCGGCACTGCCGGTGGCACGCCGGCCGGACGCGCCGCTGCCCGTACCGGACCTGCTGCCGGAAGCGGAACTGCCGTCCGTCTGAGGCGCTCCCCCGTGGCGCTCAGACGAACGGCAGCCTTGAAGAGGCCCCGCGCGATACGGCGCCGCATGGTCTGAGTATAGTTGGCTGACAGCCAGTCAACGCAGGAGTTTCGCAATGTGCCCGCGCAGCGCCTCGGTCAATGAAGAGCTGCGGCGGCGTTCACGTGAGCGGCTTCTCCAGGCGGCGGTCGAGCTGGTCGACGAGCGCGGGTTCGAGGCGACCACCCTGGGCGACATCGCGGACCGCGCCGGTTCGGCACGCGGACTGGTCTCGTACTACTTTCCCGGCAAGCGCCAGCTGGTGCAGTCCGCCGTGCACCGGCTGATGCACCGCACGCTGGAGGAGGCGCTGGAGCGGGAGCCGCGTACCGAGGACGGCCGGGAGCGGCTGGCCCGTGCCATCGACGCGATCCTGGGCCTGGCGCGGGAGCGGCCGTTGCTCATGCGCCAGCACATGGCGGGCCTGCTGCAGGCGGAGGGCTTCGTACAGTGCCCGGAGCAGCGCCGCCTGTCCGAACTCCTCGGCGACACGGTCGCCCGCTGCGGCTCGGACGACGTCACGGCCGGCTATCCGATGCTCCGGGCCCTGCTGATGGGCGCGGTGTACGCGGCGCTGGTGCCGGGGGTGCCGATGCCGGTGCCGCTACTGCGCGCGGAGCTGTTCGAGCGGTACGGGCTGGACGGGGAGCTGGGCATGCCGCCGGGCTGCGGCGCGGCCGACGAGCCGGCCCGGGGCGGCCTGTCCCGGTTCTTCGCCACGGATGAGCGGGCGGACGAGCGCTGCGACTAGCTGGCCCGATGGCGCGTCGGCCCCTGCCGACGTGGGCGCGCGGTGCCATGCTGGAGCCGTCGGGGCTGTCGCCCGATGCCCCCGGGGTGAGGAGTACGCCGTGCTGCGGGTCGCTGTCGTCGGCTCCGGGCCGAGCGGGTGCTACACCGCGCAGAACCTGGTGGAGCACCACCCCGATGTGCGCGTGGACGTGCTGGACCGGCTGCCGGCCCCGTTCGGGCTGGTGCGCTACGGCGTCGCCCCGGACCACGAGAAGATCAAGTCGCTCCAGGGCAGCCTGCGGACGGTGCTGGAGCACGACCGGGTCCGGTTCCTGGGCGGGGTCGGGGTGGGCGGCCCGGACGGGGTGCCGGTGGAGCGGTTGCGGGAGCTTTACCACGCGGTGGTGTACTGCGTGGGCGCTGCGGCCGGTCGGCCGCTGGGCATTCCCGGCGAGGAGCTGCCCGGGAGCTGGTCGGCGTCGGAGTTCGTGTCCTGGTACAGCGCGCATCCGGACGCGGCCGACGAGGGTTTCCTGCGCGGGGTGCGCTCGGCGGTGGTCGTCGGGGTCGGCAATGTGGCCGTGGACGTGACCCGGATGCTGATGCGCGGCGCGGCCGAGCTGCACGGGACGGACATGCCGCAGGCGGCGCTGGAGATGCTGACCGGGGGCGGGGTGGACGAGGTGCTGATGGCGGGGCGGCGTGGGCCGACGCAGGCCCGGTTCACCACCAGGGAGCTGCGTGAGCTGGGCGGTCTGCCGGGTGTCGGGGTCTCGGTCGACCCGGCGGAACTGGCGCTCGACCCTGGTTTCGCGGACCTCTCCGCGCTGCCGGCCGCCCAGCGCCGTAACGCGGAGGTGCTGCGGGACTGGTCCGCCGTCTCTCCCCCGGACGCCGACCGGACGATCCGGCTGCGGTTCTTCCTGCGTCCGGTGGAGGTGCTGGGGGCGGACGGCCGGGTGGGCGGGGTGCGCTTCGAGCGGACCGAGCCGGACGGGCAGGGCGGGGTGCGGGGGACGGGGGTGTTCGAGGACGTCCGCGCTGAGCTGGTGCTGCGCTCGGTGGGATACCTGGGGATGCCGCCGGAGGGGCTGCCGTCCGACCCGGTGGCCGGGACGGTGCCGCATCTGGCGGGCCGGGTGCTGAGCGACGGCGTCCCGGTGCCGGGCGCGTACGTGGCGGGGTGGATCAAGCGCGGCCCGACCGGCGTGATCGGCAGCAACCGCTCCTGCGCCAAGGAGACGGTGACCTCGCTGCTGGAGGACGCCCCCGCGCTGGAGTCCCGCGAGGTGCCCGAGGACCCGCTTCTGGGGCTGCGGGCGGCTGGTGCGGACCCGGTGGCGTGGCCGGGCTGGCTGGCGATCGAGCGGGCCGAGGCGGAGCTGGGCGCGAGCCTGGGGCGTAACCCGGTCAAGCTGTCGGACTGGGACGAGCTGTGGGCGGCGGCGCGGTCGGCTCTCTAGGCCGGCTCCTCCGTCGGGACCAGCCCGGCGACGATCTCCTCCAGCCGGGGCAGCGTCCGCTGGGCCGCCAGGGCGGCGGCGATGGCCAGGGCCACTCCCGCCCAGGCCATCGGGCCGAGGGGGGTGCAGTCGACCAGGCGGCTGATGCCGGGGGTCTGGATGACGGCGACGAGGACCGCGGCGGAGCCGAGGGCGGTGACGCGGACCAGGGTGCTGTCGCGGCGGTCCAGGAGGGTCTGGACGAGCTGGGTGCCGACCACACCGCACAGCGCCATGGTGCTGGCGCGGCGGGCGGTGCCGGGGGTGAAGCGGCCGATGAGCCAGGCCGTGACGGCGCCGAGCGCGGTGGTCAGGGCGCGGTGCCGGATCTGCCGGATCAGCGGGGCCCCGAGGACCCCGCCCGCCACGTCCTCCGGGGACGCGTTCCGGCCGCGTACCTCGGCGTCGTCGCCGTCCTTCGGGGTCACGGCCACCGCCATGGCCGGGAACAGGTCGGTGAACAGGTTCACCAGCAGCATCTGCCGGGTGGACAGCGGGGCGGTGCCGGAGAGCAGGGTGCCGAGGATGCCGAAGCCGACCTCGCCCGCGTTGCCGCCGATGAGGATGGCGATGGCGTCGGCGACGCTGTGCCACAGCGAGCGTCCCTCGCCGATCGCGTCGATGAGGACGGTGAGGTCGTCGTCGGTGAGGACGATGTCGGCGGCGTTGCGCGCGGCGGCCGAGCCCCGCGCGCTGATGCCGACACCGATGTCGGCGGCGCGGATCGCGGCGGCGTCGTTGGCGCCGTCGCCGACCATGCCGACCACCCGGCCCGCGTCCCGCAGCGCCTCCACGACCTGCAGCTTCTGCTCGGGCGCGACCCGGGCCACCACCCCGGCGTCCCGCAGCATCCGGGCGCGGGTACGCCGGTCGGCGGCGGCCAGTTCGTCCCCGGTGACCACTTCGGTGTCCTCGGACCAGCCGAGTTCCCGGGCGATGGCGCGGGCGGTCTGCGGATGGTCGCCGGTGAGCATGACCGGGCGTACGCCCTCCTCGTACAGGCCGCGCACCAGCGCCTCGGAGGTCTCGCGGGGTACGTCGGAGAGGGCCAGCAGTCCGGTGAACTCCAGTCCGCGCAAGGGCTCTTGGAGTGCGTCCGCGTCCGTCTCGCCGTCTTCGAGCCGCCGCATGGCCACCGCGAGGACCCGCAGTCCGGCCCCGGCGAGGGAGTGGGCGGAGGCGTGGGCGCGGTCGGACAGGGCCGCGCAGCCGGGCAGTACGGTCTCGGGCGCCCCCTTGACGACCAGGGTGCGGGGGCCGTCGCCCTCCCGGCCCGCGGCGGCCGCGTAGCCCCGCGCGGCCTCGAAGGAGAGGCCGCCGAGCTGGGTCCAGTCCGGGTCGGGGGCGGCCGCGCGGATGACGGCCTCGTCGGTGGCGTGCACCGGGCGCCCGGAGCCGCCGTTGACGCGCGGGCAGGCACGGGCGGCGCGGCGCAGGGTCGCGGCGGGGCCCGGCTCGCCGGCGTCACCGGCCGCCCACTCGGTGCCCTCGGCGTCGGAGACCCGGACGACCCGGAGCCGGTTCTCGGTGAGGGTGCCGGTCTTGTCGAAGCAGATGGTGTCGACGCGGCCCAGCGCCTCCAGGGTGCGCGGGGTGCGGACCAGGACGCCGTCGCGGCTCAGCCGGCGGGCGGCGGCGAGCTGCGCGACGGTGGCGACCAGCGGCAGCCCCTCGGGTACCGCTGCGACCGCGACGGCCACGCCACCGCTGACCGCCTCACGCACGGGGGTGCCGCGCAGCAGGGCGAGTCCGGTCACGGCGGCTCCGCCTGCCAGGGTCAGCGGCAGCGCCTTGCGGGTGAGTTCCTGGAGCCGGGCCTGTACGCCGGCCGCCGGGGGCGTGCGGGCGGCGAGGTGGACGGCGCGGGCGGCCTCGGTGCGCTCACCGGTGTCGACGACGACGGCGTGGGCGGTGCCCGCGACGACGGTGGTGCCCTCGAAGACCATGCAGCGCCGGTCGGCGACCGCCGCGTGCGGGGTGGTCCCGACGTGTTTGTGCACCGGCAGGGACTCGCCGGTCAGCGCCGACTCGTCCACCTCCAGGCCCTCCTGCCACAGCAGCCGGGCGTCGGCGGGGACCACGTCGTCGCCCTTCAGCTCGATCACGTCGCCGGGCGTCAGCTGTCCGGCGTCCACGGTGCGGGTGCGGCCCGCCGGCGCCTCCTCCGGCGGGGGCGCGACGCGCGCCTTGCGCTGCTGCTCGGCGTGCAGCCCGGACAGCGCCCGCTCGGCGCGCAGCCGCTGGACCCCGCCGACGAGCGCGTTCAGGTCGAGGGCGCCGACGACGAGCAGGGCGTCCACGACGGAGCCGAGGATCGCGGACGCGGCGGAGCCGACCGCCAGTACGGGGGTGAGCGGGTCGTCGAGTTCGCCGCGTACGGCCTGGCCGAGCTGCCAGGTGAAGCGGGCCGGGGCGAGGGCGGGGACGCGGGCGAACCGGTCGGCCGTCTTGCGGGCCTCGCTGGTGGCCCGCTCCAGCACGCCCGGCTCGGGGGGTGCCTCGCGGTCCAGGCGTTCCACGGCCTCGTCGGGGTCCAGTTCGTGCCAGCGGACGCGGGCGTGCGGGTGCGGGGCGCGGGCGACGGCCACCTTGAGGGCGGCCCAGACGCCGTACGCCAGGGCGGTGAGCGCGCCGGTGTCGACGGGGGCGTGCCGCATCTCGGGCATGACCGAGCGGTGCCCCCGGCCGCGCCGGACCTCGCCGATGGCCACCAGGAGGCCGGAGAGCGCGGCGCCGGAGCGGGCGAGGATCTGGCCCCGGCTGCCGACGGCGCGGGCGGCGGGGATCGCGGTGAGCAGCCGCCACACGTCGGGCAGGCCGTGCGGGGCGAGGATGTCGGCGCCCCAGATGACGGCGCCCTCCTGGTCGGTGAGCGCGACGGCGATGTCGGCGGCGTCGAGCCCGGCCAGGATGTCGGTCTCCGCCGAGGCGCGCGGCCGGGCGACGGTGATGACGACGCGTTCCTCACCACCCTCACCGTCCCCGGCGTCCTCGGCGTCCAGTTCCCCGCGCAGGGCGTGTACGACGTCGTCCAGCGGCCTTCTGGCGTCGACCAGCTGGTCGGCGAGCGCGACGAAGTCCTCCAGGGCGGGGTCGTCCACGAGGACGACGCGCAGCCGGGCGCGGCGGGCCGCGTCGAGCACGGCCTCGGTCCACGGGTCGGGCAGCCCTTCGTCGGTGCGCAGCGCGCTCGGGTGCAGCAGGAGGGTTCCGGCCATCTCCAGCTGTCTGAGCCGTTCCGGATCGCGGACCAGCACGTCGGCGCGGGCCAGGGCGGTGCCGAGTACGGCGTGGAAGGCGGCCGGGGCGTACCGGGCGGCCTTGGGCGAGCCCGAGAGGGCGGCCTCGGCGGCGCAGTTCAGGTTCCGCTTGACCAGCAGCGCGGCCACCGCGCCGAGCACGCTGCCCGCCGAGGCGTGAGCCGCGTACACCTGGGCCGGGGACTCGCGCAGCGGCGGGCGCGGGGAGCCGGCCGGGGCGACGCTGACGCGCTCGGGTCCGCACAGCTCGTCGTGGAGGGAGTCGAAGGCGGCGGCGCGGGCCATGGTCTCGGTGAGCTGGAGGGAGCGCAGGGCGCCGTCGAGGACGAGCGAGGTGGGGGACTGCCCGACGGCGTGCACGATCGCGTTGGCACCGGCCAGCAGGAGGTCCATGCGGGCGACCCCGACGCGGGCGCGCAGGAAGGCGCGGGCGCGGGGGTTCTCGCGCGCCAGGGTGACCAGGGCGGTGACAGCGCGGGGCGCGGGGGGCAGCCGCAGGGCGTAGCCGGTGAGGGCGCCGGCGATGCCGATCAGGTCGAAGGCGAGGGTGGTGGCGGCGGCGCGTACGCCGGCCGGGTCGGCGGGATGGACGTGTTCCTCGGGGTCGCCGCCCGCCACGAGCAGGCCGTCGCGTACGGCGAGTTCGGCGGCGCGGTCCACCACCCGGTCGCTGACGGCGTCCTCGGTCATGGTCACGACGAGGCGGGCGAGTCCGTCGTCCCAGTGGGCGAGGAGCACGTCGGGCCGGTCGGCGAGGGCCGTAGCGATCCGGCGGGCCAGGTGCGCCCGGCCGCCCGCACCCGTCACCCGGTCCGCCTCGGCGGTGCGCAGCGGGAGGTGGACGCGGGCGCCGGAGCGCCAGTGGGCGGGGCCGCCGGGCAGCGCCGTGCGGGCGACCCGTGTCACGCGTACGGCCGCGTCCGCGCCGCGTACGCCCGCCCGTGCGGTGCCCGCCGCGGCGCCGGCCGCCGCGCCGATCAGGGGTGCGGCGGCCTCCGCGAGGAGCCGGGGCAGGCGGGCGGCGGCCGTGGGCGCGATGAGGAGGTCGGGGAGCATTCCGGCCGTCAGAGGGTGGTGCGTTCGGGGCGGGCGGTCGGCCCGAGCTGACCGGTGGCGCCCTTGGGCCGCTTACCGGACTTCTTGCCCTGCTTCTTGTGCGAGGACTCGGAGTGCGGGGGCTCGGGGGGCGCGGGCTCAGGGTGTTCGGGGTGCGGGGGCTCGATGTCCGTGGCCTTCACCGGGCCGGGGGCGTCGTGGTGCCCGGTCCGCAGGGCCGCCTCGCCCACCTCGGCCTCGGTCGCGGGGGCGGGTGCGGGCTCGGCGGCCTCGGTGTCCGGGGTTCCGGCCGACGGGGTCACTAGGGGAGGGGCGGGCTGGGTCAGCCAGGCGATCGCGGCTCCGGCGAGCGCCACCGGCCACTCCACCACTCCGGCGACGCCGAGCACGCCCGCCCCGGTGTACACCGCGAGCCGCCGTCCTCGGGGGGAGATCACGCCGACGATGTCCAGCGTGTCCTGAGCGGCCCTGGAGACGACCGATGCGCCGGGCACCTTGCTCAGGACGGACGCTGCGTCGCGCAAGGGCGCGGTGAGGACCGACGACGTGTGCTCAGCCATGACTCTCCTCGGGCGAGATCGCCTGCCGTGCCCCATCCGGTGCCCGGAAGCACGCGCAAGCTGGTCAGCCCCCTCCACTCCCAGGAGACGCCAAGCACCCGGCCCGCGCCACTCGGCCGGTCCGCTAGGTCCCGCCCCGCGGCGCCTGCGACACGGCCAGTTCCCGCTGGTACCCGGCGTAGGCCGCCCGGAGGGCGTCACCCGGCCAGGCGGGGGGAAGGAGGGGGGCGGGCAGGACCGGGTCGGTGAGCAGGTGGCGCACCACGGCAGCGAAGGCGGTGAGCCGCTCGGCCGGACGCCCGGCGGAGGTGGCGCGGCCGAGCAGGCCGCGCGCGTCGGCCGCCCAGGTGTCCAGCGGCCACAGCCGGGCCACCAGTCCGGCGGCGGGCTCGTCGGGGCGGGCGGTGTACGACAGCGCGACCCCGGCCAGGTCGTCGGGCAGCGGCCGGGCGAGGTTGGCGGGGCGCAGCCAGACGCCCTCGCGGAGTTCGGCCAGGCGCAGCGCGGTCAGCCGGGCCCGCAGGTCGGCGCGCTCGGCGGCTCCGCGTCCGGTCGCCGTGATCACGACCATCTCCCAGTCGCCGTCCCACGCACGCACGCGGGGCCGTGCGGCCTCGTCCTGGCGGCGCTGCCGGGCCAGCAGGCGGTCGCTGAGCCCGTACACGGCGTCGGTGCGGCGCAGGTCGCCCGCGGCCACCATCCGGCTGAGCGCGGCCCGCAGCGTGGAGCCTCCGACGCCGAACGGTTCGACGAGCCGCACCAGTTCCCGTACCGGCAGCCGGGGCGGGTGCGCGCCGAGCAGCAGGCTCAGCACGACCGACCGCGCGGACAACGGCCTGGTCACCGGCTCGGCCGACGGGTTCATGCGCATGGGCACGTACTGTACGTGCGGCGATCCGTGTTGCGTCGTTGCTACAGTCGTACGGAGAGCGCAACATGGGTTCATGGTCCCGATGCCCGAGCAGTCGCCGCCGTACGCCACCCATGACGTCACCAACCAGCCCCCGCCGCTGCCTCCGTACGACGCGTCCGCCGACCTCGCCCTGCTGGAGGGGCTGCGCCGGGAGGGCGCCGGGTGGGCCGAGGACGGTGTACGGCTGCTGGGGTTGCGCGCGGGCGGCGCCGAGGCACAGGAGTGGGGGGAACTGGCCAACAGGCACGAACCGGAGCTGCGTACCCACGACCGCTACGGCAACCGTGTCGACGAGGTCGAGTTCCACCCGAGCTGGCATCACCTGATGCGCACCGCCGTCGCCGAGGGCCTGGCCGGCACCCCCTGGGCGGACGGCCGTCCCGGCGCGCACGTGGCCCGTACGGCGGGTGGCCTGGTCTGGGGGCACACCGAGGCGGGCCACGGCTGCCCGACCTCCATGACGTACGCCGCCGTCCCCGCCCTGCGCGCCCAGCCGGAGCTGGCCAAGGTGTACGAGCCGCTGCTCACCAGCCGGGAGTACGACCCGGGGCTGCGGGTGCCCACCGAGAAGCGCGGTCTGCTCGCCGGGATGGGCATGACGGAGAAGCAGGGCGGCTCCGACGTCCGCACCAACACCACCGTGGCCACGCCGACGGACGAACCCGGCGTCTACACGCTGCGGGGGCACAAGTGGTTCACGTCGGCGCCGATGTGCGACCTGTTCCTGGTGCTGGCGCAGGCGCCGGGCGGGCTCTCCTGCTTCCTGGTGCCCCGGGTGCTGCCGGACGGCAGCCGCAACACGTTCCGCATCCAGCGCCTGAAGGACAAGCTGGGCAACCGCTCCAACGCGTCCTCCGAGCCGGAGTTCGACCGCACGGTGGCCTGGCTGGTCGGGCCGGAGGGCCGGGGGGTGAAGACCATCATCGAGATGGTCAACTGCACCCGGCTGGACTGTGTGATGTCCTCGGCGACCTTGATGCGCAAGACACTGGTCGAGGCGGGCCACCACACCCGGCACCGCAGCGCGTTCGGCGCCCGGCTCTCCGACCACCCGCTGATGCGGAACGTCCTCGCGGACCTGGCGCTGGAGTCGGAGGCGGCGACGACGCTCACCCTGCGGCTCGCGGGGGCGGCGGACCGGGCGGTGCGCGGGGACGAGGACGAACGGGCGTTCCGGCGGATCGCCACGGCTGTCGGCAAGTACTGGGTCACCAAGCGGGGTCCGGCGTTCACCGCGGAGGCGCTGGAGTGCCTGGGCGGCAATGGTTACGTCGAGGACTCCGGCATGCCCCGGCACTACCGGGAGGCGCCGCTGCTGTCCATCTGGGAGGGCTCGGGGAACGTCAACGCCCTTGATGTGCTGCGGGCACTGGGCCGGGAGCCTGGCAGCGCGGAATCCCTGTTCGGGGAACTCGCCCTCACGCGCGGGGCGGACGCCCACCTGGACGCGACGGTGACCTCCCTGAAGCGGGAGCTGGCCGGGGCGGACCAGCTCAGCGCGCGCCGCGTGGTCGAACGGATGGCCCTGGCCCTCCAGGCGTCCCTCCTCGTCCGCCACGCCCCGCCCGCGGTGGCCGACACGTTCTGCGCGACCCGGCTGGGCGGCGACTGGGGCCACACCTTCGGCACGCTGCCGTCGGCCACGAATCTGGACGCGGTCCTTGAGCGGGCGCTGCCGGTGTGAGGGGAGCGGAGTTTGCAGGGGGCGGAGTTTGGGCGGGGCGGGGCTTGAGCCTGGCGGGGCCTGCGTGTGGCGGGGCCTGCGTGTGGCGGGGCCTGCGTGTGGCGGGGCCTGCGTGTGGGGGCTGAGCTTGGCCGGGCCCGTGCGGGGCGGGGCGGGGCCTGCTCCTGGCGGAGCCATGACCGGGCCGGACCTCAGCGGGGCAGAGTCCGAGCAGGGCGGGCCCGAGCCGAGTGGAGCCCGCTCCCGGCGGAGTCAGGCGTTGCGGGTCCCGAGCGGGCGGGGAGCGAGCCGTGGTCTGTTTTCATCCCGCCATCCGGCCCCACTGCGGGCCCAGCCGGGCCCACTCGGCGTCCCAGAGGGCCAGGCGGCGGCGTTCCAGCCGGGCGAGGAGGAGGCGGCCGCCGGCGAGAGGGACGGTGGCCGCGCCCGCGCCGAACAGGGTGCCGATGAAGGCGGCGCGCACGGCGGCCTCGGTGGCGGTGGCGGGGCGGCCGGTGAGACGTCCACGCTCGTCGGTCCAGATGGCGACCGGCGCGCCGGTCGCCGCGTCCGGCGCGACCCGGACCTGGCCGGTGCGCGGCGAGCCGTCTCCCGCGGTCCAGCGGACCTCCACCCAGACCCGTTCCCTGCTGGAACTGCGGGCCCCGGACCGAGCAGGGACATGGGCGACGACGTAGGCGACCCTCGGACGCCAGGTGACGCGCTCGTGGGCGAGGCTTCGCTCCGCCGACCGCGCGGCCGCGAGCCCGGCCGCGATCCCGGCCAGCAGGGTCAGCAGCCAGACACCCAGCAGCACCCACCCCTCCACCACATCGGCACGGCGCCGCAGCGGACCGCGCCGCCACCGCCACAGCCACCCACGCGGACCACGGAACGCCTTCAAGGCCATCCTCCTCACGAGCGCGCCCACAGGCCGGACCCCTTCCGATACGGACGCCCGCGTCCTGTTGCTCAGGGTCACTGTCAGTGGCCAGGTGCACACTGGGTGAAACAGGAGGACGTGGCATTTCCCGGAGGTGGTCGCCATGACTGAGGTACTGCTCGCGGTGAGCACCCGCAAGGGCCTGTTCACCGGCCGCAGGCGCGAACGCACCCGGGACGACGCCCACGCCGTCCACGCGGTCGGCATCGACACCCGGGACGGCACCCCCCGCCTGCTGGCCAGTGGCGACAGCGCGCACCGGGGTCCCTCGGTGTTCCGCTCCGACGACCTCGGCCGCGCCTCGTCCGCGCCTCGTCCGAGCCCGCTGAGGGAGAGCGCGGCCGCGCGAGCCGACGCCGAGCCCTCCCCGCACCCGCCGGGCTACGGCAGGCGCCAGTCCACCGGCTCGGCGCCCTGGCCGGTCAGCAGCTCGTTGGCCCGGCTGAACGGGCGGGAGCCGAAGAAGCCGCGGTCCGCCGACATGGGCGACGGGTGCGCGGACTCGATCGCCGGATAGTCCCCGAGCAGGGGCTTCAGGTTGCGGGCGTCGCGGCCCCACAGGATGGACACCAGCGGCGTGCCGCGTGCGGCGAGCGCGCGGATGGCCTGCTCGGTGACCTCCTCCCAGCCCTTGCCGCGATGGGCTCCGGGCTTGCGCGGCGCCGTGGTGAGGGCTCGGTTCAGCAGCAGGACGCCCTGGGAGGTCCACGGGGTCAGGTCACCGCTGGAGGGCCGGGACAGGCCCAGGTCGGTGTTCAGCTCCCGGTATATGTTCTCCAGGCTGCCCGGCAGCGACCGCACCTCAGGCGCCACCGCGAAGCTCAGTCCGATCGCCATGCCCGGGGTCGGGTAGGGGTCCTGACCCACGATCAGGACCCGCACATCGTCGAAGGGCTGCTGGAAGGCCCGCAGGACGTTCGCCCCGGACGGGAGGTAGGTCCGGCCCGCCGCCACCTCGGCGCGGAGGAAGTCCCCCATGGCCGTGATGCGATCGGCCACCGGGTCCAGGGCCTTCGCCCAGCCGGCCTCTACAAGTTCGTTCAACGGTCGTCGTGCCACGTCAAGTCACTTTACTGGCCCGCACCGACATCACCCGAACGGCTGTGGATCAGCCCACGCGCACTCCCCCGCCCCCGCTACCCTGCCCCCGTCGTACGCGCGCTCCGGCGAACAGCGGGACAGTACGGACCGGCGAGGGCGGCATCGACCCGCCATCGGCACCGATCTGACCGGCCGCCGACGGACGGGGACGCCGCCTGACCCGAGGACCCGCGCCCGCCCTGCGTGACCGGCGCACGAAAGAGAGCGACATTAGGGGGAATTGGTACCACGGGGTCCCCAACTGCCCTATACAGGAGCGGATCAGTCGCCCCATGTACGCAACTGATCCGACAAAACCGGACGGATACCGCTCACCTGCACCCTCCCCGAACAGGGGAACTCGGGAAACCAGTAACATGCGGCGCCATGAGCTCCCCCACTGGACCCGAGTCCGGCCTGCCAGTACGAATGCCGCGACCCCGCCAGCCCGGACGGCACCGCCGTCCGGAGCCGCTGGTGGCTCCCGAGGACGCGCCCGCGTTCGTCCTCGCGGTGCCCGGTGCGCCCAGCGCCGCCACGCGCGGCCTCGCCGAGGAGGTCGTGAGCATCGCGCGCTCCGAGCTGCCCGGCCTCGACGCCCGGATCGGTTACCTGGACGGGGACGATGTCGAATTCCCGACTCTGAGCGCCATCCTGGCGCGCGCCGCCGAGGAGCGCACCGTGCGCCACGAGCAGGCAGTCGCCGCCGGTTCCGACGCCAAGGCGCCGGACGGCCCGGTGGCGGTGGTCGTACCGCTGCTGGCCGGTCCCGACAACGCCCTGCTGCGGCAGACCCGTCAGGCCGTGATGGACAGCCGGGTCGCGGCGGAGCTGACCGATGTCCTCGGGCCGCACCCGCTGCTCGCCGAGGGTCTGCACGTGCGGCTGTCGGAGTCGGGCCTCGCCCGCGCCGACCGCGCCCGCCTGTTCACGGTGGCGACCGCGGCCGACGGCATCATCCTGGCATCCGTGGGCGGTGAGGAGGCCGTGCAGGCCGCCGGCATCACCGGCATGCTGCTCGCCGCGCGCCTCGCCGTGCCGGTGATGGCCGCAGCGCTGGACCAGGAGGGCTCGATCGCCTCCATCGCCGACCAGCTCCGCGCCTCGGGTTCGCAGCAGCTCGCGCTCGCCCCGTACCTCATCGGTCCGGAGATCGACACGGCCCTGCTGACAGCCGCCGCCGAAGAGGTCGGCTGCGCCACCTCCGAGGCCCTCGGCGCCTACCCGGCGATCGGCAAGCTCGCCCTCGCCAAGTACACGGCCTCCCTGGGGATCGCCCAGCAGCCGCAGGGCGCCCCGGTGTTCTGAACGGAGCCCAGCTACACCCACACGACGAAGGGCCTACTCCGCTGCGAACGGAGCGGGCCCTTCGCGCGCGCACGCGGCAAGCGTGGACGACACCGAACTCGGGGGCGAGGGGCGCACACCGTCCAGCAGGCCTCGGCCACGTCAACCCAAGGGCGCGGGGAACCACGCGACCAGCCCCCACGCACCCGCACCCTCAAGCCCCCCGGCAGCGACAGCCCCGGCCTCTCAAGCCCCCACCAGCCGGGACGATCCCCCAGCCCTCCGCAGGGGTTCCGCCAGGTCGGCCAAGGCGTGCTCCAGCCCATGGAGATGGACCAGCGCCGGTTCCACCGGCAGCTCACCGGGCCGGTAGGGCGGCTCACCGCCCCCTTCCGTGAGCGCCTCCACCGCCGCCTCCACCCGCCAGCAGGCGGCGGCCAGCCGGGCGTCGTGGGACGCCTCGGGGTCGGCCGCGACGGCCACCAGCCCCCGCACCTCGCGCGCGCAGTCGTCCAGCAGCGCGAGCACCCGGCGGGCCCGTCCCTTGCGGCTCAGCAGCGGGTTCAGCGGGTGCACGAGCGGCGCGACCGACATCCGGACCCGGCCGAGCAGCTGCTCCAGCTCGGCCACGCGCGGCGCCGGGTCGGCGTCGGCCGAGCCGGCGAGCCGGGCGGCCGCCTCGGCGGTGCAGGCGTGGACGCAGCGCAGGGCGCGCTGTATCCACGCGTCGGTGGTGGTGTGGGTGGTCACCGGCAGCACGAGCAGGACGGCGAGCATCGCGCCCGCCGCCCCGACCGCCGTCTCGGCCACGCGCAGCGCGAGCAGCGACGGGGTGAGGACGCCCAGCAGGCCGTAGAGGGTCTCGGCCAGCAGGGTCACGCAGAGCATCATCCAGGTGTAGGAGACGGCGGCCGAGTAGAAGATCCCGAAGACGGCGACCGCGATGAGCAGCACCGACGGGACGACGGCCCCGTGTACCGGCAGTGCGACGAGCAGCCCGAGCCCGATGCCGAGGACCGTGCCGAGGACGCGCCGGAAACCGCGTACCAGCGTCTCGCCGCGTGAGGCGGTGTTGACGAAGATCCACCAGGTCGCGCCGACGGCCCAGTACCAGCGCTGTCCGGACAGGAGCTGCCCGAGGACCAGCGCGAAGCCGGCGCCCGCGAACGCCTGCACGGCCTGCCGGGTGGTGACGCGGGCGAGTCCCGTACCGCCCGGCGGGGCCGGTGCCGTCGGCGTGGGGCGCTGGCGCTCGTAGCACCAGAGGCCGAACCGCACGGCGGCCGCGCTGAGCACGGACAGCAGGACGGCGGCGTACAGCTCGGGCAGCCGCGCGGGCGTGACGTGCAGGAACTGGCCCACGAAGAACATCATGAACGCGAACACGCCGAGGCTGTGGCCGCGCGGGCCCCAGCGGCGGGCGTACACGCCCGCGCCGACGACCGCGAGAAAGGCCAGGTCGCGCGCGACCGGGTAGGCGTGCAGCTCGGCCGCGACGGCCAGTACCAGCGCCCCCGTGCCCGGCAGCAGGGCGGTGGTGACGGCCTGCCCGCGCACAGTGGCGTCGGCGACGGTGAACAGGGCGAGCAGCGCGGCGAGCCCGCCCGCGACCATGCCGGTCAGGGACCGCCCCACGAGCCCGCACACGACGACGGCCAGGCCGATGCCGAGCACGGCCCGCGCGGCGAAGCGCAGCCGCACCCGTCCCGGGTCCGGCGCCATGAACACCTTCTTCAGCACTGCTCGTCGCTCCCTGATGGCGGTCCGCACGAAAAAGGCGCCGCGGAATCCGCAGCGCCATCGACCCCCTATGACAGCACCCAATTCCACTTGGCTCAACTGCCACTGATTCCGCTGTGCCATTGGTCCAGGAATGGTAAAGCTCCCTGACGGGCGGATGGGCCAACGGCGCAGGTCGCACGGTACTGACCGAAGGAGAGACACTGGGCCATTGGTACAGTCTTCGCTGGTCGACGAGGTACGAGGAGGCCGGAACGCGATGGCCGTGGACGAGTTGGACACCCGCATCCTGCGGCTGCTGCTGGAGCAGCCGCGCACCAGCGTGCGCGAGTACGCCCGCGTCCTCGGCATCGCGCGGGGCACCCTCCAGGCCCGGCTGGACCGGATGGAGCGGGACGGCGTGATCACGGGTACGGGCCCGTCCCTCTCCCCCGCCGCGCTGGGCCACCCCGTGCTGGCGTTCGTGCACATCGAGGTCACGCAGGGTCACCTGGACGATGTCGGGGAGGCGCTGGCGGCCGTTCCGGAGATCGTCGAGGCGTTCTCGACCACCGGCGGCGGGGACCTGCTGGCCCGGGTGGTGGGGCGGGACAACGCCCATCTGGAGGACGTGATCCAGAAGCTGATCAGCGTGCCCGGCGTGGTGCGTACCCGCACCGAGGTGGCCCTGCGGGAGCGGGTGCCGTACCGGCTGCTGCCCCTGGTGGAGTCGGTCGGCCGGTCGGCGGCGAAGCCCTGAGTGCCCGCGCCGGCCTGCTTCCCGTGATGCGGAGACAAGAGTCACTGCATAGCGTGACCTCATGACTACAGCCCAGACCCGCCCTGCCACCGCCGGTG
>NZ_JBHXLV010000097.1:0-23825 GCF_042721685.1 Streptomyces sp. NPDC058459
CATGGTGTCCCGGACGGGGTCGTTCCGCCAAGATCACGGAGCTGACGGCCCGTCCGGGACACGGACTTCAGCGCGCCGCGGCCGGGGCGATGTCCGCGGCGCGCTCCGTCAGCGCCGGGCCGCGCCGCTGCTTGGCGCTCTTGCCGCAGAACGCCGGTTCCAGGGTGCCCGCGAGCGCGTTGAGGACCTTGCCGTTGTTGGAGGTGGTGGCCACCGCCGTCAGCGCCCGCCTGCCGTCCTTCGTGGCGAACGCGTACGTGTAGTAGCCCTGCACGGCGCCCGTGTGCCCGTACACCGAGATTCCGCAGGACAGGTCCCGGCGGCGCAGGCCGAGGCCGTACGCGGTGGTCGCGTCCACCTCGGTGAAGCGCTCCATCTGCGCGAGTCGGGCGGCGGAGAGCAGCCTGCCGCCGAGCAGCGCGGCGAGGAACGTGTTCAGGTCCTTGGCGGTGGAGATGACGGCACCCGCGCTCTGCGCCCAGGACACGGTCTGCCCGGTCGCGTCGACCAGCGGGTCACCGGCCAGGTCCGGGGTCAGGTAGCCGCGCGCGAACCGGCCGGGGATCTTCGTGTCCGGGTGGACGTAGAAGGTGTCCCTCAGCTTCAGCGGGCTGAAGATCCGGTTCCGGTACGCCTCCTCGACCGGGCGTCCGGTGAGCTTCTCGATGAGCATGCCCGCGACCACGAAGTTGGTGTTGGAGTACGAGTAGGCCGCGCCGGGCGCGTTGACACGCGGCTTCTTCAGGGAGAGCGCGACCAGCTGGGAGTAGGTGAACACCTTCCCGCGCACGGCCTCGAAGCCCGAGACGCTCTGGGCGAACATGTCGTCGGTGTAGTCGTACAGCCCGCTGCGGTGGCTCAGTACGTGCCGTACGGTGATGGCGTCGCTGGGCAGCAGCTTCGGCAGGTACCGGTTCACCGGGGCGTCCACGTCCAGTTCGCCCTCGTCGGCCAGCTGGAGCAGGACGACCGAGGAGAACGTCTTGGTCACGCTGCCGATGCGGAACCGGTCGGTGGTGCTGACCGCGCGGCCGGTGCCCCGGTCGGCGACGCCCCGGCTGATCAGCCGGGCGCGGCCCTGGTCGTCGATCCGGGCCAGCGCGGCCGGCGCGCCCTGCGCGCGGACCGTGCGCAGTACCTCGTCGACTCCCGCCGTGTCGGGCGCGGGGAGGGTGGCCACGGCGCTCTTCTCCCCGGTCGCCGCCTGTGCCGGGACCGCGAGCAGCGACAGCGCCATCGCCCCGAGTACCGCGCTCCTGCACACCGTTGCCGAGACCATCCGGTCACCACTCCCGTCCACACCGACGTTGCTGCGACATGCGTCACATTCCGGCCTGGAACCTAGGTGACTGACACCCCGTCTCCCCAGTCGACACACAGTCGGCCATCCGGCGATCACTCCGGGGTGCCCTCTGGG
Source organism: Streptomyces sp. NPDC058459 (assembly GCF_042721685.1). NCBI lineage: Bacteria > Bacillati > Actinomycetota > Actinomycetes > Kitasatosporales > Streptomycetaceae > Streptomyces > Streptomyces sp. NPDC058459. Next base: position 1,418 of record NZ_JBHXLV010000097.1, read on the forward strand.
TAAAGGATTGTCCCGGAGCGCAGCGAAATGGATCATTCCGTCTTTACGTGGCCATGACTCATCCGAAAGGGTGAACCCTCGGGGCGCGACCCGCCTGCCCCGATGGCTGCCCAACGGCGCCATGTGTCACGGCGTCCGGCGTGCCCGGCCGCCGTCGAACGAAGGAACAACCCCTGGTGCGCAGACCGCACATACGCAGTGTGGCCGTCGCCGTCGCGGTGGCGACGGCGGCCACGGGCCTGGCCGGCACGGCCTTCGCCCGCCCCGCGCCCTCGACGGCCCGTACGGCCGCCGAAGGCGTCCGGACCGCCGCACGGACCGCCCCCGTGGTGAACGCCGCCCGCGCGGCCGCCGTCGCCCACGCCGACGCCTCCGGGGTCGGCACGGGCGACCAACTCCGCGTGCAGGACGTCATGTTCGACCCCGAGGGCGGCCGCCACGTCCGTTTCCAGCGCGCCCACAGCGGCATACCGGTGCTCGGCGGCGACCTCGTCGTCCACCTCGACCGGCAGCTCGCCTACACCGGCGTGACCACCGCGGCCGGCCAGTCCGTACGGGCCACCGCCTCGGACGCCCGGATCAGCCCCAGGCAGGCAGCCGTGAAGGCGGCCGACGCCGCCGAGGGTGACGCCGGCACCGCCCGACTCGTCATCGACGCGCGCGACGGCGAGACCGCCCTCGCCTACCGGGTCACCGTCACCGGCAGTGCCCTGGACGGCGCGAGCGGCACCCGCACGGTCGTCGTGGACGCCGTCACGGGCGAGGTCCGCAGCAACACGCCGGACGCGGACGAGTTCCTCTCGCCCAAGCTCCGCGAGACGCTGCGGGCGCGCGGTGAGACGGTCACCCCGTCCACCTCCGCCCAGAGCGCGTCGAGCCTCCTCGCGGGCATCACCTCGGGTGCCTCGGGCTACCCGGCGACCGCGCGCGGCACCGGCAAGACCCTGTTCGTGGGCAGCGTCCCGCTGACCACCACGCAGACCTCGCGCGGCCACTTCCAGCTCAAGGACCCCACCCGGTACAACACCGAGACGCGGGACGCCAAGGGCAAGTACAGCGAGTCCTTCGGCAGCGGCAGCGCGATCACCGGCACCGGCAACACCTGGGGCAACGGCACCACCCGCAACCGCAACAGCGCCGCCGCCGACGCCCAGTACGGCATCACCAAGACGCTGGACTTCTACAAGAGCACCTTCAACCGGTCGGGCATCGCCAACAACGGCAAGGCCGCCCGCGCGCTGGTGCACTGGGGCCGCGAGGTCGGCAACGCCTTCTGGGACCCGGCCTGCGGCTGCATGCTGTACGGCGACGGCGACGACATGATCAAGAAGCCGCTGGTCGTCCTCGACGTCACCGGTCACGAACTGACCCACGGCGTGGTCGACGCCACCGCCAAGCTGGAGGCGACCTACGTCGACAGCGACGGCAACCAGTACGGCGAACCGGGCTCGCTCAACGAGTCCCTCGCCGACATCTTCGGCTCCGACGTGGAGTTCTACGCCAACAACCCGAAGAACCCGCCGAACTACCTGCTGGGCGAGAAGCTGGGCCTGGCGCAGAAGTTCCTGCGGCGTCTCGACCACCCCTCCCTGGACCGGCTGGAGCGCACCGTCGACTACTGGTCGAGGGCGACGCGCGACACCGAGGTGCACGCCGGTTCCGGCGTCTCCTCGCACGCCTTCTACCTGCTGGCCGAGGGCAGCGGCAAGAAGAGGATCGGCGGGGTCTCCTACGACTCCCCGACCTACGACGGCGGCGTTGTCAAGGGCATCGGCCGTGCCAAGGCCACGGCCGTCTTCTACCGCGCCCTGACCCGGTACATGGTCTCCACCACCGACTTCCACGACGCCCGCGTGGCGACGCTGAACGCGGCCAGGGACCTGTACGGCGCGACGAGCACCGAGTACCGGACCGTCGACCGGGCCTGGGCCGCGGTCAACGTCAAGGCCGCCAACACCCCGGCGGACCACTGACGCACCCCGGCTCCGACCAGGCCCCGTCCCGCCTCCGCGCGGGGCGGGGCCCTCGTACGGGACGTGTACGGAAGCGGACACGCGACGTGCCGAGGTGCGCGGCGCGGGCGTCGGCGGGACCATCACAGGCATGGGCCATATGAAGGAACCGGCCAGGTGAGCGGCCGGGGGAGGGCCTGCCGGGCGGCGGCCGTCCTGCTGCTCACCCTCGCCGGTCAGGGGACGCCCGCCCTGGCGGCCATCCCGCCCGCGGGCGCCACCGTGCGCGGGTCCGGCGTGGTCACCTGGGCGGCGAGCGCCCAGCGGACCGGTGTGGGCGCCGACCGGGCCTACCGGCTGATCGTGCGCGTCAGCGCCGGCGGGAGCGACCTGCGCGTCCGGCTCTCCAACGCCTATGGCGACCGCCCGCTCACCGTCGACTCCGCCCACGCGGGCCTCCAGGCCCGGGGTGCCGCCCTGAAGCAGGGCAGCAACCGGGCGCTCACCTTCGACGGCGACCGGGCCGTCACGATCCCGCCGGGCCACGCCGTCTGGAGCGACCCGCTGCCCGGCCGCGTCCCGGCCGGGGCCCGTCTCGCCGTCAGCCTGCGCACCCCCGGTGCCCGGGGACCCGCCACCGGCCACGAGATGGCCCTCACCACCTCCTACCTCGGCCGGGGCGCCGACACCGCCGCCGACGGCGCCTCCGGGTGGGCGCCGGCCACCTGCTCCTGGTGGTACCTCGACGCCGTCTCCGTACGCCCTGAACACCCCCGTGCCGGTGCCGTCGTCGCCCTCGGGGACTCGATCACCGACGGCTGGGGGTCCACCCCCGGCCTCGACCACCGCTGGCCCGACGACCTCGCCCGGCGGCTGCGCGCGGCCGGCACCGGCGTCGCCAACGCGGGGATCTCCGGCAACCGTGTCCTCACCGACGACGACGACGGCGGCCCCGGCGCCACCCGCCGGCTTGAGCGGGACGTGCTCTCCCAGCCCGGCGTGCGCACGGTCATCGTCTACGAGGGCGTCAACGACCTCAAAGCGCGCGACAAGGCGAGCGCGGCCGAACTCCTCGCCGGCTACCGGGAGATCACCCACCGGGCCCATGAGGCGGGCCTGTGCGTGGTCGGCACCACCGTGGCCCCGTTCAAGGGCTGGCTCCAGTGGAGCCCGGACACCGAAGCGGCACGCCGGGAGGTCAACCACCAGGTCCGCACCGGCGGCGACTTCGACGCCGTCGCCGACATCGACCGTGCCCTGCGCGACCCCCGCGACCCCGAGCGGCTGCGCCCGCACCTCGACGCCGGCGACCACCTCCACCCCGACGACGAGGGCATGCGGGCCATCGCCGGGGCGACCGCCCCCGCGAGCCGCGACTGCCGGCGCTGACGCCGGATCAGCTCAGCAGACGCGTCCAGTCCGCCGGTACCCGTCCGGCCGGACCCGGCACCGGCTGGCCGGCCGGGTGGTTCTCCGGGGGCGCCAGTTCGGGGCCGGACTCGTACACCTCCTCGGTGGCGTAGTTCCAGAACCAGCCCTCGTCCGGTTCGAAGCTGCGGAGCACCGGATGGCCGGTGGCCCGGTAGTGCGCGGTGGCGTGCTTGCCCAGGGAGTCGTCGCAGCAGCCGATGTGCCCGCACCGCGCGCACCGGCGCAGATGGAACCACCAGCCCTCCGACTCCTCGCACTCCACGCACCCGGTGCCGCTCGGCGGCACGGACGGGTCGATCGACGGGTCCTCAGTCATGCGCTCTCCTGGGTCGTCTCGGAGGTTCTCCCGGGTTCCGCATCGGTGCTCAGCGGAAGCCTGACCTGGAAGCGGGTGTCACCGGGCACGGACTCCAGCCTCAGAGTGCCATGGTGCTTGTCGACCACGATCCGCCGGGAGATGTCCAGCCCCAGCCCGGTGCCCGCGCCGACCGGCTTGGTGGTGAAGAACGGGTCGAAGATCTGCTCCCGGATCTCCGGCGGCACCCCCGGACCGGTGTCCCCGAACTCCACCAGCGCCATTTCCCCGTCCCGCGCCGTGCGCACGGTCAGCGTGCCCCCGCCGCCGTCCTCGGTCATGGCGGCCACCGCGTTGTCGATCAGGTTGGTCCACACCTGGTTCAGCTCGGCCGGATAGCACGGCAGCGAGGGCAGCGTACGGTCGTAGGCGCGCACCACCTCGACGTGCGGGCCGAGCTTGCCCGACAGCATCAGCAGGGTGCTCTGCAGGAGTTCGTGCACATCCACCACCCGGAACGGCGCCCGGTCCAGCTGGGTGTACTGCCTGGCCGCGTCGACGAGCTGGGAGACGCGGGTGGTGGCGTCCTCGATCTCGTTCATCAACAGCTCGGTCTCGATGGTGTGGTTGAGCCAGCCGACCGCGCCGCCGAGGATCTCCCGGTCAACTGTCGACGCCACCCGCTCCAGCCAGTCGGCGTCCAGCCCGGCCTGCACGAAGACGGGCGCGAGCTGCCAGCCCGGCTCGATACCGTGGTCCTCCAGCCAGTCGGCGAGCGCGTCCTCCCGGTCCGACGCCTCCAGCGGGCTGAGCGCGGGCGCCTTGGCGACCCGCTCGGCCGTGCGCTCCTGGAGCTCGATCAGGCCAGTCAGCGCGTCCCGGGAGAACGGCCCCTCCGTGATCAGCGCCAGCTTGTGCCGCATCCGCGCCACCCGCTCCCGCAGGGCCGAGGTGGCCCGTACCGCGGCCGCCGCCGGATTGTTCAGCTCATGGGTCAGCCCGGCCGACAACGAGCCCAGCGCCAGTAGCCGTTCCCGCTGCCCGATGGCCGCCTGGACGCTCTTGGAGCCGAAGAACAGCCCCTCCAGCAGATGCACCGCCATCGGGAACCAGGCCCGCATGACCTCCGCGAACACGTGCGCGGGCAGCACGAAGAACCGCGTCGGCTCCGTCACCCGCATCGAGTTGTTGTACAACTGCCGCACCCGGTCCCCGAGATACGCCTGCATCGCGCCGCCGTACACCCCGCGCTGGGCGGTGCGGGAGACCTCCACGTCCTCGGTGCCGATCCGCCGCGAGAGCACGACCGCGCCCTCCATCAGCACATAGAAGCAGGTCGCCGGGTCGCCCTCGGTGTACACCGGGCCCGGCTCGAAGACCTCCACCCGGCCCTCCTGGCACAGCCGCCCCAACTGCTCGGGTGACAGCCGCTCGAAGAGGAACAGGCTGCCGATCTCGCCGGTGCCGCACGGCTGCGGCCGCCCGCTCACGACTGCTCCAGATAACGGTGGACGAGCATCACGGCCATCGCTCCCTCTCCTACGGCGGACGCGACCCGTTTGGCCGACTCGGCGCGCGCGTCGCCCGCCACGAACACGCCCGGCACGCTGGTCTCCAGGTGGTACGGCGGCCGGTCCAGCTCCCAGCCCTCCGGAAGGCCCCCGTCCACGGTCAGATCCGGCCCGGCCAGGATGAACCCGCGCCCGTCCCGGCGCACGGTCCCGTCCAGCCAGCCGGTCAGCGGGGCCGCGCCGATGAACACGAACAGCCACTGCGCGTCGACCTGGCCGGCCTCGCCCGTGTCAACCTGGCGCAGCGTCAGCCGCTCCAGCCGGTCCGAGCCGTGCGCCGCCTCCACCTCCGTGCGGGCGCGCACCGAGATGTTCGGGGCCTCGGTGATCTGCTGGACCAGGTACTGCGACATCGACGCCGACAGGTCGGGCCCGCGCACCAGCAGCGTCACCGACTTGGCGAACCGGGAGAGATACATCGCCGCCTGCCCCGCCGAGTTGGCACCGCCCACGATGAACACGTCGTGTCCCTGGCAGGACGGCGCCTCGGTCAGCGCCGAGCCGTAGAACACCCCGCAGCCGGTCAGCCCGGCGCACCCCTCGGCGGCCAGCCGCCGGTACTGCACCCCCGTCGCCAGGATCACACTGTGCGCGCCGATCGCGGAGCCGTCCGCGAACCGTACGATCCGCGCCGCGCCGTTGATCTCCAGAGCCGTCACTTCGCGGGCGGTGAGGATCTCCGCGCCGAACCGCGCGGCCTGCCTGCGGGCCCGGTCGGTGAGCTGGGCGCCGGAGACACCGTCGGGAAAGCCGAGGTAGTTCTCGATACGGGAGCTCTGCCCGGCCTGGCCGCCCGTCGCCGAGCGCTCCAGCAGTACCGTACGCAGCCCCTCCGACGCCCCGTAAACCGCCGAGCCGAGCCCGGCCGGGCCGCCGCCGATCACCACCAGGTCGTAGAAGTCGGCCGTCGGCGTCGTCGCCAGGCCCACGTGCGAGGCCAGCTCCGGCGCCTCGGGCTCCACCAGCACACCACCGTCCGGGGTGATCACCAGCGGCAGCCGCAGCCCGTCCTGCCCGGCCGCCGCGAGCAGCCGCAGCCCCTCCGGCGCCTCCGCCGAGTACCAGCGGTACGGCACCTGGTTGCGGGCCAGGAACTCCCGCACGTCCGACGACCGCGCCGACCAGCGGTGCCCCACCACCTTGGTGACCGGCACCGGCTTCCGGTCGCCGGCCGCCCGCCAGACCGACAGCAGGTCGTCCACCACCGGGTACAGCTTCTCCTCCGGCGGGTCCCAGGGCTTGAGCAGATAGTGGTCCAGGTCCACCACGTTGATCGCGTCGATCGCCGCCCCGGTGTCCGCGTACGCGGTGAGCAGCACCCGCCGCGCGCCCGGATACACGTCCATCGCGCGTTCCAGGAACTCGATGCCGTTCATCACCGGCATCCGGTAGTCCGCCAGGATCACCGCCACCGGGTCACCGCGCAGCTTCAGCTCCCGCAGCGCCTCCAGCGCCGAATCCCCGGACTCGGCGCGCACCACGCGGTAGGACGCGCCGTAGCGCCGCCGCAGATCGCGGGCGACGGCCCGGGACACGCCCGGATCGTCGTCCACGGTCATCAGAACGGTCCGCGCCGCTTCGGTCGGCTGTGCCATGCGTCCTCACCCCGGACGGTCGGGTGCACGGGACGGTGTCGCTGGTCCCTCACGCCGGTTCCTGCCCATCGTATGTGTGTTTCTCCCGCTTCGCCCCGGTGTGCGTGGAGCGACGGGTGGCGGGTGCGCACACCGGCTGTGACAAGGTCATGGCGACGACGTCGACGACGACGGAACGTGCCGGACCACAGGGAGGCTCGACGCATGACACGCCCGATCACGGCAGGGGTGGACGGTACCGAGGAGAGCCTGGCCGCGCTGGACTGGGCGGCCCGCGAGGCGGTGCGCCGCGGGCTGCCGCTGCGCGTGGTGCACGCCTGGGAGCAGGTCCGGGAGCTGCCCGCGGGCCGGGACACCCAGCTCGGCTGGGTCGAGGAGGGCATCGGCGGCACGGTCCGCGCCCTCGCCGGACGCCACCCCGGACTGGACGTGAGCGCCCGGCTGACCGAGGACGACGCCGTGGACGCGCTCCTCGCGGCCGGCGCGGACGCCGAGGCGCTGGTCCTCGGCACCCGGGGGCACGGCGCGGTGGCCGGCTTCCTGCTCGGCTCGGTCGGCCTCCGGGTCGTCGCGGAGGCCGCGCGGCCGGTGATCCTGGTGCGCGCCGGGGACCGGGCGGAGGCGGAGTCCGCCGGCCGCGAGATCGTCGTCGGCCAGCACGGCTCCCCTCAGGACAGTGCCGCCGCGCTGCGCTTCGCCTTCGGGACGGCGGCCGCCCGCGGCGCCACCGTCCGCGCGGTGCGCGCCTGGACCCTGCCGCCCGTCTTCGCCTACAGCCCCGGCTCGCTGAAGCTGCTGGACGAGTCGGGCGGCCTCGAACCGTACGAGCAGCGGGCCCTGGCCGACGCGCTGCGGCCCTGGCGGGAGCGGTTCCCGGGCGTGCCCGTCGCCGAGCACGTCGAGATGGGCAGCGCGGGACAGGTGCTGGTCTCCCAGGCCGCGCGGGCCCAGCTGCTCGTGGTGGGCCGCCGGGCACGCCGCATCGCGGTCGGCGCCCGGATCGGCTCGGTCGCGCACGGGGTGCTGCACCACGCGGGCAGCCCGGTCGCCGTGGTGCCGCAGGACTGACCCCGCGCGCCCGGGTCAGGACGCCCGGTCGCGGGCCCGTTCGGCGGCGGTCCGCACCGGGCCCTCGTACAGCGGGCCGTGGCCGGGCAGCAGGACATCGCCCTCCAGCGTGGCGATGAGGCCCAGCGAGGTCACGGCCCGGTCCGTCTCGTGGTGGAAGAACCCGTGCAGCAGTTGCGGACCCCGGAACCGGGAGGTCGCGTGCCCGGTGATCAGGGCGTCGCCGGAGACGACGACGCCCGCTTCGGGCAGGTGGTACACGCAGTGGCCGTCGGTGTGGCCGGGCGTGTGCACGGGCACCGGGCGCCCCGGCAGATCGAGGGCGCCCCCGGCCGCGAACGGCTCGGGCTCCGCCACCGGGTGGTGCTCGGTGCCGCCCGCCCTGATCGCCTGCACCGCCCACGGCACCACACCCGGCCGCCAGGCGTTGCGCGCCACGTCACCGATGGTGCACTGCTGGAGGAAGTCCCGCCGGGCATGCGGCACTTCGGCCGGATGCAGCAGGACCGGTGTGCCATGGGCCGCGCGCAGGTACTCGGCCGATCCGAGGTGGTCGTTGTGCGCGTGGGTGATCAGTACCGCCGTCACCGCCTCGGGTGAACTGCCCACTGCCGCCAGGGAGTCGAGCAGTCCCTGCCGGTCTCCCGGATAGCCGGTGTCGATGAGCGTGACGGCGTCGCCGTCCTTCAGGATCACCCAGTTGACGTGGTGCCCGCGCACCAGGTGGACGCCGTCCGCGACTCGCTGTACCTGTGCCCGCATGTTCCCCTCGGATTCCGGCCGGTGACCTTCCGGGCGTCAGCCAATCAGACGCCGGCCTCAGCGCACCCCGCGCGGCCGGAACTGGACGCTGATCCGGGGTCCGGCGGCCCGCGCCGACTTGGGCACGCAGTGCTCCCAGGTGCGCTGGCAGGAGCCGCCCATCACGATCAGGTCGCCGTGCCCGAGCGGCCGGCGCACCGCCACCGCGCCCCCGCCCGCCGGGCGCAGCAGCAGATCCCGGGGCGCGCCGACGGAGAGGATGGCGACCATCGTGTCCTCGCGGCTGCCCCGCCCGGTCCGGTCACCGTGCCACGCCACGCTGTCCCGGCCGTCGCGGTAGAAGCACAGCCCGGCCGTGGTGAAAGGCTCCCCAAGCTCCCGCGCGTAGTACGCCGAGAGCCGCGCGCGGACCTCGTCCAGCACCGGGTGGGGGAGTGGGTCGCGCTCGCGGTAGAAGGCCAGCAGACGCGGTACGGACACCACGTTGTCGTACATCCGGCGCTGCTCGGCCCGCCAGGGGACCTCGGCCGCCAGCCGCTCGAACAGCGTGTCGGCGCCGCTCAGCCAGCCCGGCAGTACGTCGATCCAGGCCCCGGGGCCCAGTACGGTCCGCCCCAGCCCGTCGAGGGGGCCGAGGTCCAGCTCGTCGGCCTGGTCGAACAGCGAACTCTGGAGGTGCGTGGACATGAGGCCAGCGTACTCCTGAATCGAAAATACGTTCTATTGATCACGGGGCGCCTCTGAGCGCGGGTCTTTCGATGCGTTGGTGTATCGGATACATTCCTGTATCGGAAAGGGGGGGTGAGTGATGGGGGGTGAGTGACGACGGCCGACGACAAGGCGCCGCGCGTCACCAGGCGGCGGGCGCGGACACGGGCCGAGCTGCTCGCCGCCGCATTCGCGGTGTTCGCCGCCAGGGGGTTCGGACGGGTCTCCATCGAGGAGGTCTGCGAAGCCGCCGGCTACAGCCGGGGCGCCTTCTACTCCAACTTCGCCACCCTCGACGAGCTGTTCTTCGCCCTCTACCAGGAGCGCGCCGACCTCATCGCCGCCCAGGTCGCCGACGCGCTCGCCCAGGGCGGCCCCGCCCTCGACGTGGCCGCCTCCGTGGACCGGGTCGCCGGCGTACTGCTGCTCGACGTGGACTGGCTGCTGGTGAAGACCGACTTCCTGGCGCACGCGGCCCGCGACCCCGCCGTCGCCGAGGCCCTGCTCGGCCACCGGGCCCGGCTGCGCGAGGCCGTCGCCGACCGGCTGCGCCGGGCCGAGGCCACCGCGGCGCCGCCCGGCGGGGTGGACGCGGCAGCCCGCGCGGTCGTCGCCGCCTATGACGGCGTCACCGTCCAGCTGCTGCTGGACAAGGACGTGGACGCCGCACGCGAGTGGCTGAAACACCTGCTCACACCGCTGCTGTCCGGCGGCGGCGACCCGGAATGAACCTGGAAGGAAGGACGGGCACTCCATGGACGCGGACGTCATAGTCGTCGGAGCGGGCCTCGCCGGCCTGGTCGCGGCGCACGAACTCACCAGCCGGGGCCGGAAGGTGGCCCTGCTGGACCAGGAGAACGCCGCCAACCTGGGCGGCCAGGCGTACTGGTCCCTCGGCGGCCTCTTCCTGGTCGACTCGCCCGAACAGCGCCGCCTCGGCGTCAAGGACTCCCTCGATCTCGCCTGGAACGACTGGCAGGGCAGCGCGGGCTTCGACCGCACCGAGGACGAGGACTCCTGGGCGGTGCGCTGGGCCCGCGCCTACGTCGAGTTCGCGGCCGGCGAGAAACGGTCCTGGCTGCGCGGCCACGGCATCGAGCTGCTGCCCACCGTCGGCTGGGCCGAGCGCGGCGACCTGCGCGCCGACGGCCACGGCAACTCCGTACCCCGCTTCCACATCGCCTGGGGCACCGGCACCGGCGTGGTGGAGCCCTTCGCGCGCCATGCCCGGCAGGCCGCGCGGGACGGGCTGCTCACCTTCCACCACCGGCACCGCGTCGACGAACTGCTCGTCGACGGCAACACCGCGCGCGGCGTACGCGGCACCCTGCTGGCCCCCGACGACTCGGCGCGCGGAGTCGCCTCCAGCCGGGAGACGGCCGGGGAGTTCGAGCTGACCGCGCAGGCCGTCGTCCTCACCACCGGCGGCATCGGCGCCAACCACGACATCGTCCGCCGCCACTGGCCCGAACGGCTCGGCACGCCCCCGGCCGACATGGTCACCGGCGTCCCCGCCCACGTCGACGGCCGCATGCTCGACATCAGCGCGGAGGCTGGCGTACGCCTGGTCAACCGGGACCGCATGTGGCACTACACCGAGGGCCTCGCCAACTGGGACCCCGTCTGGCCCGGCCACGGCATCCGCATCCTGCCCGGCCCGTCCTCCGTCTGGCTCGACGCACGCGGCCGCCGCCTGCCCGACCCCTGCCTGCCCGGCTACGACACCCTCGGCACCCTGCGCCACCTGCGCACCACCGAGGACATCGCGGGCCACGACCACTCCTGGTTCGTCCTCACCCGGAAGATCATCGAGAAGGAGTTCGCGCTCTCCGGCTCCGAGCAGAACCCCGACATCACCGCCAAGGACCGCAGGGCGGTGCTCCGCGACCGGGTGCTCGGCAAGGGCGCCCCGGCCCCGGTGCGGGCGTTCCTCGACCGGGGCGAGGACTTCGTCACCGCCCGCACGCTGGAGGAACTGGTCGGCAGGATGAACGGCCTCACCGGCGAGGCCCTGCTCGACCCGGCCGAGGTGCGCCGCCAGATCGAGGCCCGCGACCGCCAGCTGGCCAACCCCTACAGCAAGGACTCCCAGATCCAGGGCATCCGCAACGCCCGCCGCTACCTCGGGGACCGGCTCGGCAGGGTCGCCGCCCCGCACCGGCTCCTCGACCCGGACGCGGGCCCGCTGATCGGCGTCCGGCTGCGCGTGCTGACCCGCAAGACCCTGGGCGGCATCCAGACCGACCTGGACTCCCGCGCCCTCGGCCTCGACGGCAGCCCGGTCGACGGGCTCTACGCGGCCGGCGAGGTGGCCGGCTTCGGCGGGGGAGGGATGCACGGCTACAACGCGCTGGAGGGCACCTTCCTCGGCGGCTGCCTGTTCTCCGGCCGCGCGGCGGGCAGGGCGGCGGCCCGGCAGACCGGCTGAGGCGGCACGACCGGGCCCCCGGCGGCCGTCGTCCCCACCGGGTGGCGGTGCGCCGGAGCGCAGGACAAGCGGGGGTCCGGCGCCCTAAGGTATGGCGGAGCGATCACCGTCGTCCCCGAAGGAGAGCACGTGACGTCCTCCCGCCGTCCGGCCGCACGGCGCCGCACCGCGCTCCTCCGCCGCGAGACCGTGTTCGCCACGGTTCCCCTCGCCGTGGCCGCCCTCCTCGGCGCCGCCGCTCCGGTGGGCTCCGCCACCGACAACGGTGCCCCCGGCGCGGGCGACTCCTACTTCCCGCTCAGCGGCAACGGCGGCTACCACGTACGCCACTACGACCTCACGCTCGGCTACGACACCGGCTCCCGGCACCTCGACGGCACCGCCGTCCTCACCGCCCGCGCCACCCAGCGCCTCAGCCGCTTCGACCTCGACCTGAGCGGCCTCACCGTCACCTCGGTACGGGTGGACCGCACCGGCGCGAAATTCACCCGCGAGGGCCAGGAACTCGTCATCACTCCGAGGAACGCCCTGCGCAAGGGCCAGGAGTTCGAGGTCACCGTCCGCTACAAGGGCACCCCGAAGCCCGTCACCGACCCGGACGGCTCGGCCGACGGCTGGATTCCCACCGACGACGGCGCCTTCGTCGCGGGCCAGCCGCAGGGCGCCATGACCTGGTTCCCGGCCGACAACCACCCGCTGGACAAGGCGTCCTACGACTTCACGATCACCGTCCCGAAGGGCCGTACCGCCGTCGCCAACGGTGTGCTGCGCGGCGAGCGCACCGAGCACGGCCGCACCACCTTCCGCTGGCACCAGGCCGAGCCGATGGCCGCCTACCTCGCCACCGCCACCATCGGCACCTTCCAGGTCCGGCGCGCCACCCTGCCCGGCGGCGTCCAGCTCTACGACGCCGTCGACCCCAGGGAGGCCCACGCCGCGAACCCGGTGATGAAGAAGCTGCCCTCGGTGCTGAAGTGGGAGGCGGGGCTGTTCGGCCCGTATCCGTACCGCGCGGCCGGCTCCATCGTCGACCACGCCCCGGACATCGGCTACGCCCTGGAGACCCAGACCCGGCCGGTGTACGACTCGGCGCCCGACCTGGACACCCTCGTCCACGAGAGCGCCCACCAGTGGTTCGGCGACTCGGTGTCGCTGACCAAGTGGCAGGACATCTGGCTGAACGAGGGCTTCGCCAGCTACACCGAGTGGCTCTACGAGGAGCAGCACGGCGGCGACAGCGCCCAGAAGACCTTCGACGGCCTCTACGCCCGCCCCGCCAAGGACAAGCTGTGGGCCTACCCGCCCGGCAACCCCGGCGACGGCGGCAAGATCTTCGGCAACCCCGTCTACGACCGGGGCGCCATGGCCCTGCACGAGCTGCGCAGGACCGTCGGTGACCGTGCCTTCCTCCGCATCCTGCGCGCCTGGGCCACCCAGCACCGGGACGGCCACGGCACGACCGAGCAGTTCATCCGGCTCGCCGAGAAGGAGTCCGGGAAGAAGGTCGCCCCGGTGCTGCACACCTGGCTCTACACCAAGGGCAAGCCCAGGACCGCCTGACGTCACTGCTCGCGCATCCCCCACGGGGAGCCGTACGCGGTCAGCAGATCCAGGAAGGGCCGGGCGGGGAAGGCCTCCGGGCCCAGCACACCGGCGCCCGACCAGGCGCCGGTGGCCAGGAGTTCGAGGGCGACCACCGGGTTCACGGCCGTCTGCCACACCACGGCCTGGGACCCGTACTCGGCCATCGACCACTCGTTGTCGACCACGTGGTAGAGGTACACCTCGCGCGGTGAGCCGTCCTTGGTGCCCCGCACCCAGGTGCCCGCGCAGGTCTTGCCGCGCATCCGGTCGCCCAGCGTCGCCGGGTCGGGCAGCCCGGCGGCCACCACGTCACGCGGCGAGACCGCGACCGGACCGTCCGGGCCCGGCACGGTCACCGGCACGGTGCGGTCCAGGCCCAGCTGGTGCAGGGTGCGCAGCGTGTCGGTGAACTCCCGGCCCAGCCCGTACTTGAAGGTGACCCGCCGCGCGTCCGTCCAGCGCGGTATCAGCAGCACCTCCTCGTGCTCGACGTTCACGCACTCCACCGGACCGATGCCCTCGGGGAAGTCGAACACCTCCGGCTCGCTGAACGGCTCCGTGGTGAACCAGCCGCGCCCCTCCTCGTAGACGACCGGCGGGTTCAGGCACTCCTCGATCGTGGTCCAGATGCTGAAGGAGGGCGCGAAGTCGTAGCCGTCCACGGTGAGGTTGGCGCCGTCGCGGACGCCGATCTCCTCGACGGAGTCGAAGAGTTCGTCCGCCGCGTACCGGGCGAACACGTCGGACAGGCCCGGCTCCACGCCCATGCCGACCAGGGCCAGCGCGCCCGCGCGCTCCCAGTCGGCGGCGAGTGCGAACTGCTCGTCGCCGAGCTTCACCCCGCACTCCTCGTACGGGCGCTCCGGGTGCGGCCGGGACAGGGACATCGCCATGTCGACATAGGTGGCCCCGGCCGTGCGGGCGGCACGGAACAGCGGCATCACGAACCGGGGGTCGGTGGCGTTGAGCAGCACGTCGCAGCCGTGCCGGGCGAGCAGCCCGGCCACCGCCGCCTCGTCGGCCGCGTCGACCCGCTCGGCACGGAACCGGCCCGCTTCCGCGCCGAGCGCCGCGACGGCCGCCTCAGCGCGGGCGGGGTCGTAGTCGGCCACCACCATCAGGTCGAAGAACGGACGGCGGGCCGCGATCCGGGTGACGGCGGTGCCCACACCACCGGCGCCCACGAGCAGTACACGCATGACGGAAACTCCCTGCCTGACACGGACGGGAAACGAGAACGGGACGGGCGCGCCTTGCCGGGAATCCAACGCCCCGCGCCGCGTTAAGGTCAATAGCGTTGGCATAAGGACCACCGAGGACCGCAGAGAGGGCCCCGCCGTGCCCAAACCCGTCGTGCCCGAGGAGAAGCGCCGCAGGCGCCGCCCGACCCGCGGCGGCACCGTGCTCTCCGAGGAGCTGATCGTCACCACCGCGCTGCGCCTGCTGCGCGAGCACGGCAGCGCCGGACTCTCCGCGCGCCGCCTGGGCCTGGCCCTGGACTGCGACCCCAGCACCCTCTACCGGTACTTCCGGGGCATGGACGACCTCACCCTGGCCATCGGGGACGCCCTCATCGGCCAGGCCCTCGACGGCTGGCGGCGCACCGGCCGCTGGCGCGCCGACCTGCGCGCCGTCGGGACGCGCATCCACGCCGCCTACGTCGCCCACCCCCAGGCGGCGCTGCTCACGGTCAGCCGGGTCACCGGCCGCGCCCATGAACTCGCCGTCGACGAGGCGGTGCTCGACGTACTCGCCCGCGCCGGGTTCCCGCTGGCCGAGGCGGTACGGGTCTACCACGCCTTCATCGACCAGACCCTCGCCTTCGCCGCCCTGGACGCCGCCACCCTGGCCCTGCCCAGCGCCTCCCAGCGCGCCGACGAGGACCAGTGGCACTCCACGTACGCCCGGCTGCCCCGCTCCACCCACCCGCGCATCGCCGAGGCCGCCCCGCTGCTGGCCCGGCAGATGGTGCACAGCGCCTACCCGACCGCGCTGGAGATGCTGCTGGACAGCGCGTCCGCCCGGCTCAGCGGCGCAGCGCCCGCTCCGCCGTCGCGCTGACCGCCTCGGCGAGCGCCGCCAGCGCGGGGGAGTCCAGCCGCCACTGCTGCCAGTACAGCGCCACGTCCAGCCACCGGCCCGGCGCCAGCGGCACCACCCGGCCCGCCGCGAGCAGCGGGTCCGCCTGCGCCTCCGGTACCAGGCCCCAGCCGAGCCCGCGCGCCACCGACTGCGCGAACCCCTCCGAGGTCGGCACGTAGTGGCGCAGCGGGCCGGCCCCCGCGCCGCCGAGCCCGCGGACGAAGGCGTCCTGGAGGGCGTCCTTGTCGTCGAAGACCATCACCGGCAGCTCGGCGAGCGACTCCGCGAGCGGACCGGCCGGCAGCCGTGCGGCCAGCTCCGGCGCCGCCACCGGCAGATAGCGCATCCTGCCCAGCGGGCGTACCGAGCAGCCCGGCACCGGCTCCGCCGACCCCGTCACCGCCGCCATCACCAGCCCCTCGCGCAGCAGCGCCGCCGTGTGCTCCTCGTCCTCCCGGCGCAGCTCGAAACAGAGCCCCGGCACCACGGTCAGCGCGTCCAGGAACCAGGTCGCCAGCGAGTCGGCGTTCACCGCGACCGACACCCGCGTCGGCTCCCCGGCACCGCTCATCCCCAGCTCGTCGCGCGCGTCCCGCTCCAGCCGGGCGAGCTGCCGGGCGTACCGCACCACGACCGCGCCGGAGTCCGTCGGCCTGACCGGCTTGGTGCGCCGGAGCAGCACGCGGCCGGTGCGCTGCTCCAGCGCCTTCACCCGCTGGCTCACCGCCGACGGCGTCACATGCAGGACGGCGGCGGCCGCGTCGAAGGTGCCCTCGTCCACCACGGCCAGCAGCGTCCGCACCTGCTCCGGAGGAAGCTCGTTCATCACAGGAGCTAATGGTAGTGAAGAATCTTTAGCTGTACGCCTGGTGGCCGAGTCCTTAACGTCGAGTGCATGAACCACGCGCTCACCGCCGCCGCCGCGGGCTTCGGCACCGGTCTCTCCCTCATCGTCGCCATCGGCGCCCAGAACGCCTTCGTCCTGCGCCAGGGAGTCCGCCGGCACGCCGTCCTCGCCGTGGTGGGCATCTGCGCGCTCTCGGACGCCCTGCTCATCACCCTCGGCGTCGCCGGGGTCGGCGCGATCGTGGCGGCCCGGCCGGACGCGGTACGGGCGGTCGGCATCGTCGGCGGCGTCTTCCTGCTCGGCTACGGCGCCCTCGCCGCCCGGCGCGTCCTGCGCCCCGGCACCGGCGGGCTGAGCACGGACGGCGAGGCGGCCGGCTCGGTCCGGCGCGCGGTGCTCACCTGTCTGGCGATGACCTGGCTCAACCCGCACGTCTACCTGGACACCGTCTTCCTGGTCGGCTCCCTCGCCGCCGACCGGGGCCCGCTGCGCTGGACCTTCGGACTGGGCGCGGCCCTGGCCAGCCTCTGCTGGTTCGCCGCGCTGGGCCTCGGCGCCCGGCTGCTCGGCCGGGTCCTCGCCCGGCCCGCCGCCTGGCGGGTGCTGGACGGCCTGGTCGCCGTCACCATGCTCGGCCTCGGCGCGATGCTGCTCAGCGGGACGTGAGGCGGCACAGGGTTCGGCGTTCGCCGTACGTTGCTGCGATAGTGAGGCTCGAAATCGAAAGATGTATCGAGCAACCAGGATCTCCGTGGACACGAGCGAGAGCAGCGGCACCGACGCGGGCAGGACCGAGGCGCCCGGAGGTGACCCGCCCGCGCGTGGCTGGCGCCGCTGGGCGATGGACACCCGCCCCCTGCGGATTCCGGCCTACCGGCGCCTGTGGTCGTCGACCGTCGTCACCGCCGTCGGCAGCCAGCTCACCGCGGTCGCCGTACCCAAGCAGATCTACGACATCACCCACTCCTCGGCCTGGGTCGGCTACGCCAGCCTCGCCGGGCTCGTCCCCATGGTCGTCTTCGCGCTCTGGGGCGGGGCCGTCGCGGACACCGTGGACCGGCGCAAGCTGCTGCTGATCACCAACAGGGGCATCGCGGTGACCTCGCTGCTGTTCTGGACCCAGGCCGCCTGCGGTCTCGACTCGGTGCCGGTGCTGATGATCCTGCTCGCCGCCCAGCAGGCGTTCTTCGGCCTCAACCAGCCCACCCGCAGTGCCTCGGTCGCCCGGCTGGTGCCGCCGGAGCAGCTTCCCGCCGCCAACGCGCTGGGCACCACCGTGATGCAGGTGGGACTGGTCGTCGGCCCGCTGCTGGCCGGTGTGCTGATCCCGGTGATCGGACTGCCCGAGCTGTACCTCGTCGACGCTCTGGCACTGTCCGTCGCCGTGTGGGCCGTCTTCCGGCTGCCCGCGCTGCCGCCGCTCGCCGGGACCGGTACGCGCCGGGCCGGGGTGCGGGAGATCGCCGACGGCTTCCGCTACATGGCCGGGCACAGGGTGCTGCTGCTGTCCTTCCTCGCCGACATCGTGGCGATGGTGTTCGGCATGCCCCGCGCGCTCTTCCCGGAGCTGGCCGCCGGCACGTACCCCACCTCGGACGCGGGCTTCGCGCTCGGTGTGCTCTTCGCGGGCATCTCGGTGGGCGCGGTCCTCGGCGGCCTGTTCTCCGGCGCCTTCTCGCGGGCCCGGCGGCACGGCTGGATGGTCATCGGCTCGGTGGTCGGCTGGGGCCTCGCCATGGTCGGCTTGGGGCTGAGCGGCAACCTGTGGGTGGCCTTCGCCTTCCTCGTCGCCGGCGGCGTGGCCGACATGGTCTCCATGGTCTTCCGGGGCGCGATCCTGCTCTCCGCCGCGACCGACGAGATGCGCGGCCGGATGCAGGGCGTCTTCACCGTGGTCGTCGCCGGCGGACCCCGCCTCGCCGACGTGCTGCACGGCACCGCCGGGTCCCTCCTCGGTCCCCGCGCCGCCGTCGCGGGGGGTGGCGCGCTGGTCGTCCTCGTCATGCTGGCGCTGGCCGCGGCGATGCCCGCGCTGCGCCGCTACCGCATCTGACCGGCAGGGCTCACAGGGGCGTGCTCCGCCGGATCGCGTACTGGTCCATCAGCTTGCCGCGGGTGGCCTCCAGCCGGTGGGCCAGGACCTCGGCCACGGTACGCACCAGCGACAGCCCGAGGAGCGGGTCCTCCACACACAGCGCGAGCACCGCCGGCCCCTCGAACTCGTAGGCGCGGACGTTGCTGAACGCCACCGCACCGAAGTCCCACTTGTACGGCGGGAAGAGCCAGGACCAGCCGAGCAGGTCGCCGGCGCCGAGCGTGGCCACGGTGACGAACTGCCGGGAGGTCACCTGCTGGTCCAGGGAGACCGCGCCCGACCGGATCACCCAGAACCGGTCGGCGACGCCGCCCGCCCCGAACACCCGGGTGTCCTCCGGGAAGGAGACCTCTCTGGCCAGCTCCATCAGCCGTTCCCGCTGGGCCTGTGGCAGTGCCGTCAGCAGTCTGATCGCTTTGGTCATAGGCGGGGCTCCTCACCGGCGGCCGTTCGGGTGGTTCCCTCAACCCATTTGAGCCGCTGCCGCCGCAGCGGGCACCTCGAAGAGCCGCCCCGCGCGGGGCCCACCGTGCCGAGGGCAGGAAAAAGCCCTGGCCGGACGGGGGAAGCCAGCCAGGGCAGTCGGTGCGGAAACGCGCGGAACACAGGGGTACCGGTCCGGGTCCCGCCTCGATATGGGTGAACGATAAACCACAGGGCGCGTGACCTGTAATGGGGGTGGGGTCACGTGACGTGCCTCACGCCGGCGCTCCCGCCTCGGCGGCACTACCGGCGCCCGACGGGTGGCTGCCCGGAGCGACGATCTCCGCCAGCACGCCGGCCACCACCTGATACGTCAGCGCGCGCTCGGTCGCCTCCCGGGCCCGGTCCGGATCGGTGGCCGTCAGGCTCTGCGCCCGCTCCAGCCACCCCCGCTCCTCCTCGGCGGCCAGATCCCGGCCCCGCCGGATACGCCGCAACAGTTCATCCGCGTCCACGACATCACTCATGCCGGGCTTCTACCCGCTCGGCGCCCGGAGAAGGCACCCCGGACCCCGGTGTTTGACATCGCCGCGAGGGGTCAGCCGCAGGGAGAGAGACCCCGGCCGTCGGGCAGCGCCCCAGGGAAGACCGGGCACCGCCAGGGAGGGACGACACCATGCGCGAGCAGCACGCGACCGGCACCCACGCCACCGGCTCCACCCCGGCCGTGCCCCGGCAGAGCCGCAGGACCACGGCGTACCGGCCGGCCGACGCCCGCAGAACCGTACGCCGCGTGGTGACCGAGCGCTGCCGCGACCGCGCGCTGAACTGCGCCGACGAGACCCTGGAGGACGCCCTGCTGGTCGCCTCCGAGCTGACCACCAATGCCATCCTGCACGGCGGCGGCATCACCCGCTTCGAGGTCGATGTCGACACCCGTGGCGTATGGCTCTCGGTGAGCGACCGCAGCGGTGAACTCCCGGACAACGTCGCCCCCTTGGGTACCGAGGCCGACCTGAGCAGCACCGGCGGCCGGGGCTGGCCCCTCGTCAGCCTGCTCGCCCGCGACGTGCGGGTGGCGGGCCTGCCGCGCGGCGGCAAGTGCGTCACCGCCGTCGTACCCCTGCGCTGACCACACCCCGAGGCCGGTCACACCCCCGGTCCGGGCCGTCCGCCGTCACTTCTTCCCGGCCTCCGCCTTCGCCGGCTCCACCTCCATGGGGACGCCCAGGGGGCGGGCGAGGCCGGAGACCGCCTCGTCGAGGCGCTGGAGGTGGCGCAGGACCCGGTCGGTGACCCGGCCCCAGCGGGGCGTGGCCAGGGTGCCGGGCTCCAGCATGGAGGCGATGCTCGGGCCGGTCCCGAGTTCGGCGGAGGAGCGCGGATCGCGCACATGGCCGGCGATCGCCTCGATGTTGTGCACGATCCTGCCGCACACACCGCTCAGCCGGGGGTCCGCCGCGATCGACGGGTTGCTGGGCAGCAGCTCGGCCGTCGCCGCCAGCGCCCGCCCGTGGTAGGCACAGGTCTCCAGCAGCGCCACCACGTACCGGGCGGTGTCCCGGCGGGAGCGCAGCGGGGTGATGGGGTGCGTCAGCGGCTTGGTCGCGGCGCGCAGGTCGGCCAGCGCCTGGTCCAGTTCGCGTGCCTGGTCCACCAGCTCCGCGTGCGGCCGCCCGCTGAGCTGGTCCACGGCCGCCCGCGTCAGCTCCGCCAGCTTGTCGAGCACGTCCACCAGCAGCTCGTCGGTACGCCGGTCGGTCCGCACCGGCAGCACCACCGCCGCCGTGATCACCCCGCACGCCGCGCCCAGCGCCGTCTCCTCCACCCGCAGCAGCAGCACCGACGTGCTGTACGTGTTCAGCAGGGTGTACAGCAGCCCCAGCGCCGCCGTCACGAAGAACGACATCAGCGTGTACGACAGGGGAGCGGTGTAGAACATGGCGAACACACACACCAGCACCAGCGCGAACGCCGTCCAGGTGTGGTGCCCCACCGCACCGGCGAGCCCGATACCGGCCAGCACGCCGAGGACGGTCCCGAGCAGCCGCCGGCCGCCCTTCACCAGGATCTCCCCGGTGGAAGTGGTGTTGAGGAACACGATCCAGCAGGTCAGCACCGCCCAGTACCACCGCTGGTGGGACAGCAGCTCACCGCCCGCGATGGCCAGCGACGCCCCCACCGCCACCTGCACGGCAGCCCGCGTCGTGGGACGCCGGAGGCCGGTCTCCGCGGGCTGCTCCGGGTCGGGCTCCTCGCTGATCCCGATCGCCGCGTCCTCGGCGTCCAGCTCCTCCCGGGACCTGCTCGTCGCCGGGGTGTCGTCGGACTCGTCCTGCGGCCCGTCCAGCGGGGTCCGCAGACCCAGCACCGCGCGCGCCGCCTCACCGATGCCACGGAAGACGTCCTGCACGGCCGGCGACGCCTCGGGCAGATCGTCCTCCTCGCGGTAGCCGAGCAGCCGGTTGCGGACCTGCGCCAGCGCCGTACCCGAGGTCTCGTCCACCGGGCGCAGCACCAGCAGCCGCAGCGCCCGCAGATCGCGGCGCAGCAGCTCCGTCGACGCGTCCCGTGCCGGCGCCGTCGCGAGCGACCGCAGCGGCGCACCCGGCAGATGCAGGGTCAGGGTGTCGGTCCGCTCGGCGCTGCGCGCGGTGAGCAGCATCAGCCCCAGCCGCTCGGCGGCGATCTCGGCGTCCGCGACACGGCGCCGCAGCAGCCGGGCCATCGCCTCGTCTGAGGTACCGCGCTCCAGCCGGCCCTGGATCATCAGCGCCGTCTCGTGCAGTCGCGCGGTCCCGGTTCGCAGATCGTCCACTACCTTGTCGACGTCGTCGGGGCCCGCGTCCAGCAGCTCGATCTGCGTGGCCAGCAACTGCCCGAGCCGGGCCCGGAAGGCCCGCCGCAGCCGGTCCAGCGTCCCCGCCTCCGTCTGCGGCGTCAGCACGAACCGCGCGAAGGCGCCGCAGCCGACCGCCACCGTGATCACCGCGTACAGCGCGGGCAGCGCCGGCATCGTCGCCCGGACGAACAGCGACAGGAAGTAGATCTGGAAGCCGATCAGCCCCAGCCCGGTGGCCCGCTCGCCGAAGCGGCGCCCGTAGACGGCCGCGAAGATGATCAGCAGGAAGGAGATGTCGCCGGCCACCGGCCACGGGCTGAGCACCGCGCCCAGCGACACCGACACCAGCGCCACCGGGAGGCACAGTGCCAGCGTCACCGCCTGCTTGGCACGGTCGGACTCCCGGACGCCGAACGTCGCCGCCATCGCCGCCATCGCGCCCGCGACCAGTTGGGGCACCGGGAAGCGCAGCACGCCCAGCACGAAGAGGGTGAGGGCGACAGCGGCCACCGTACGCAGCCCCGCCGTCAGCCGCAGCAGTCCCGGATCGGACGCGGCGAGCCGGTCCCACACCCGTACCAGAAGCGCCCGTCCCCTTGCCTTCACCGCGCTCTCTCCCGTGCCGGACGATGATCTACGACCCAGGATGCCACGCCGCCCCGCCCGGCTCCTGGCCCGGCGCCGCGCCCGGTGCCGCCGGAGGCCGCCGCCCCCACCACGGGACC
>NZ_JBHXLV010000098.1:0-23802 GCF_042721685.1 Streptomyces sp. NPDC058459
GCCCTGAACGCTGCCGACGCCTGTGGCGTACTAAAGGCCGTGCGCGGCCGTCAGTTGTCGTCCTCGTCGATCAGGAACCCACGCATCGGCGAGGGCGCCTGGCCCATCGGGGACGGGCCCTGCGGCCGGACCGGAGCCATCGGCTGGGTCATGGCCGGCGTCATCTGCTGCTGGCCTCCGTAGGACGGGCCGACGGGCGACTGGGGGCCACCCATGCCCTGGTTGCCGCCACCGTAGGACGGGGCGCTCGCGCCGGCCGGAGCCATCGAGGGCGCCGGGGACGGCGGGAGGGAGGCGGCGGCCGGAGCGCGCGGCGGAGCGAGCGAGTCGTCGGCCTGGGTCTCCAGCTGACGCAGCTGCGACTCCAGGTACGACTTCAGACGCGTCCGGTACTCGCGCTCGAAGCCGCGCAGATCCTCGACCTTGCGCTCCAGCGTGGCGCGCGCGGACTCTAGGGAGCCCATGGCGACGCGGTGCTTCTCCTGCGCGTCCCGCTCCAGGGCGTCGGCCTTGGCACGGGCGTCGCGCTCCAGACCCTCGGCGCGGCTGCGGGCCTCACCGACGATCTTGTTGGCCTCCGAACGGGCCTCGGCGATCGCCTGGTCGGCGGTCTGCTGGGCCAGCGAGAGGACACGCGCGGCGCTGTCGCCGCCGGGAGCACCCTGGCCCGGCATGCCGGGACCGCCCATCGGACCGCCCATGGGGCCGCCCAGCTGCTGCATGGGCGGCTGGCCGCCCATCTGGCCCTGGCCCATCGGACCGGGACCCTGACCCATGGGACCGGGACCTTGGCCCATCGGACCCTGACCCATCGGACCTTGGCCCATAGGACCCTGACCCATCGGACCCTGGCCCATAGGACCCTGGCCCATCGGGCCGGGACCCATCTGGCCCTGGCCCATCTGTCCCTGACCCTGGCCCATCGGGCCGCCGGGGCCCATCTGGCCCTGGCCCATGGGGCCGGGACCCTGCGGGCCGCCCTGTCCGCCGGGACCGGCGGGGAGCTGCGGGGCACCGCTCGGCAGCTGGGGCGGGCCACCCATGGGGCCACCCATCTGCTGCTGCGGCGGGCCCGATATGCCGGCGGGTACCGGTGCGCCCGGACCGCGCATGCCCTGCTGCTGGTCCTGCTGCTCCGGGGGCTTGCGCATGTTCTGCTGGTTCTGCGCGGCGGCCCGGGTGGCGGCGGCCAGCTTGGCGCGCAGATCCTCGTTCTCACGGAGAAGACGGGTCAGCTCACCTTCGACCTCGTCGAGGAAGGCATCGACCTCGTCCTCGTCATAGCCTTCTCGGAGGCGGACGGTCGTGAACTGCTTGTTCCGCACGTCCTCGGGGGTCAACGGCATCTCTTCACCTCAACGTAGTCATCGGCAGTCGGCAAGACCGTATCGTCCACTCTCATCGCACGAAGCTCCCCGCGACGGAGATGAGGATGTAGACGATGATCATCAGAACGAAGAAGGACAGGTCGAGTGCCACGCCCCCGAGCCGCAACGGCGGGATGAATCGCCGCAGAAGCTTCAACGGTGGATCGGTGACAGTGTAGGTGGCCTCCAGTACGACCACCATCGCCTTGCCGGGTTGCCACGAGCGGGCGAACTGGAAGACGTAGTCCATGACCAGCCGGAAGATCAGGACGACGAGAAAGACCATCAGCGCGATGTAGATCACCTGCGCGAACACGCTCATGGCTGTGCTTCCCTCTCCCCTGCTCCGTGCGTCTTCCGGTGTGTCTTCAGCTCTGGTTGAAGAACCCGCCCTCTGCGATGCGGGCCTTGTCCTCCGCCGTGACATCGACGTTAGCAGGAGACAACAGGAAGACCTTCTGCGTCACCCGTTCGATACTGCCGTGAAGTCCAAACACCAAACCTGCGGCAAAGTCGACAAGTCGCTTCGCGTCGGTGTCGTCCATCTCGGTCAGATTCATGATCACCGGGGTGCCCTCACGGAAGTGTTCCCCGATGGTACGGGCCTCGTTGTAGGTCCGCGGGTGCAGCGTGGTGATGCGGTACGGCTCTCGTTCCGACACGACCTTGGGCATGATCACCGGCGCGTTCTTCTCCAGGGAATGACGTTCTTGTGTGATGGACGCCACGGGCGCGATGCGCGCCGGGCGCCCCGATTCCGCGGTCAGCGCCGGTGAATGGGACACCGGTTCGCGTTGCGCCGGAGGCTGCACCACTCGCACCGATTCATCCCTTTGGGACACATGTGCACTGTGCGGCTGGTGAGTCGGCTCATGCCGTCTGTGGTCCCGCTCGGGCTCCGGGTCCAGTTCGGGCTCGAAGTCGTCGTCGGGGTCGAAACCCCGGCCGTCGTACCCATCGTCCTCCACGAGGCCGAGGTAGACCGCCATCTTGCGCATCGCGCCGGCCATGCTCTGAGTCCTCCGCTCTGTGGTGGATCGGGTGACGACTGCCAAGTGCCCGCGATCCACTCGGTCGTTACGTCCGCTTTCGGCGGACATTGACCATATTTTCTACTGTGGTCCGACTTCCTGGCGACGTTACCCGAGCCTGGCGCGGACTCCGAGTACCGCGCTGCCGACGCGCACATGTGTCGCCCCGGCCGCCACGGCCTCCTCCAGGTCCGCGCTCATCCCTGCGGACACCATGGTCGCAGCAGGATGGGTCCGGCGCAGGTCGGTCGACAAATCCACGAGCCGTTCGAACGCGGCGCGTTCGCGTCCCGCGTACTCCCCGGTGAGCGGCGCGACGGTCATCAGGCCGTCCAGGCGCAGTCCGGGCGAGCCGGCGATCAGGGCGGCCAACTCCGCGATCCCGTCCGGCGCGATCCCGCCGCGCTCGCCCCGGCCGCTCGCCCCCGCGTCCAGCGCGACCTGGATGAGGCAGCCGATCTCGCTCCCGGTCCGCACGGCCTCCCTGGAAAGGGCGGTGACGAGCCGGTCCCGGTCGACGGACTGCACGACATCGGCATAACCGGCCACGGAGCGGACCTTATTGGTCTGCAACTGGCCCACGAAGTGCCATTCCAGCGGCAGATCCGCGCACTCGGCGTACTTCGGTGCCGCGTCCTGGTCCCGGTTCTCGGCGACATGACGCACCCCCAGCTCCGCCAGCAGCCGTACGTCGTCGGCCGGGTAGGTCTTGGTGACCACGATCAGGGTCACCTCGTCCCGTGCCCGTCCCGCGGCCGCGCACGCGGCGGCGATGCGTTCCTCCACCTGTGCGAGGTTCTCGGTGAGTTCGGTCCTACGGTCCGTCATACCCCATCAGTCCAGCCACACATAGCCGGCGAGCCGCCCGGTGGAGCGGTCGCGGCGGTACGAGAAGTGATCGTCCGACTCCTTTGTGCAGAACGGGGACTGCTCCCGGTCGCGCACGCCGAGCCGGTCGAGTTGCGCGTGCGCCGCGGCGCTCACGTCGACGGCCGGAGTGCCCCAGCTCGTCTCGGCGTGCGCCGCCGGTTCGGCGGCGGCCACCTCGGCGCGCATCGCCTCCGGCACCTCGTAGCACCGGCCGCACACGGCGGGGCCGGTGCGGGCGACGATCCGGCCGGGCTCGGCGCCGAGCCGGGTCATCGCGCGCACGGCGGCCGGGACGACCCCGGCCAGCACGCCGGGCCGGCCCGCGTGCGCCGCGGCGACGACGCCCGCGACGGGGTCGGCGAGCAGGACCGGTACGCAGTCGGCGGTGAGGACGGCGAGGGCCAGTCCGCGCCGGGCGGTGACGATCGCGTCGACCTCCGGCACCGGGTTCTCGCCCCACGGCTCGTCCACGACCACGACGTCCGCGCCGTGCACCTGGTTCATCCAGACCACCCGCGCCGGGTCCACACCCAGCGCCCTGGCGGTCAGTTCGCGGTTGGTCCGCACGGCGCCGGGGTCGTCACCGACCGCGCCGCCGAGGTTGAGCTGCGCATACGGAGCGGCGCTCACCCCGCCCCACCTGTCGGTGAAGGCGAAGTGCGCGCCGCTCACGGTCTCGCGCTGTCCTATCACTTCAGGAAGTCCGGCACGTCCAGCTCCTCGGCCGCGCTGTCCGCGTAGGTACGGGACGGCGGCACCGGCGGGGCCACCGGGAGCTCGGCCACCGGCTCGGGGGCCGGCTCCGGCTCCTCCTTCGGGGTGACGCTGCCCAGCGAGCCGAAGCTCGGGCGGCTCTCCGGCTGCTGCTGACGCGCCGCTGCGGGCTCCTCGCGACGCGCGGCCGGGGAGCTGGAGGAGGCCGAGCCGAGGACGTTGTCCCGGCGGGCGGGGGGCTGGCCGCCGTCGAACCCGGCCGCGATCACGGTGACCCGCACCTCGTCGCCGAGGGCGTCGTCGATGACCGCGCCGAAGATGATGTTGGCCTCGGGGTGGGCGGCCTCGCTGACCAGCTGGGCGGCCTCGTTGATCTCGAACAGGCCGAGGTCGGAGCCGCCGGAGATGGAGAGCAGGACACCCCGGGCGCCGTCGATGGACGCCTCCAGCAGCGGCGAGGAGATCGCCATCTCGGCGGCGGCCACCGCGCGGTCGTCGCCGCGGGCCGAGCCGATGCCCATGAGGGCCGAACCGGCCTCGGACATGACCGACTTGACGTCGGCGAAGTCGAGGTTGATCAGACCGGGGGTGGTGATGAGGTCGGTGATGCCCTGGACACCGGAGAGCAGGACCTGGTCGGCGGACTTGAACGCGTCCAGGACCGAGACCTGGCGGTCCGAGATGGACAGCAGCCGGTCGTTGGGAATCACGATGAGGGTGTCGACCTCTTCGCGCAGCTCGGCGATGCCGTCCTCGGCCTGGTTGGCGCGGCGCCGTCCCTCGAAGGTGAACGGGCGGGTGACCACGCCGATGGTGAGGGCGCCCAGCGAGCGGGCGATGTTGGCCACGACGGGAGCGCCGCCGGTGCCGGTGCCGCCGCCCTCTCCGGCGGTCACGAAGACCATGTCGGCCCCCTTGAGGACCTCCTCGATCTCCTCGCGGTGGTCCTCGGCGGCCTTGCGGCCGACGGCCGGGTTGGCGCCCGCGCCGAGTCCGCGGGTGAGTTCACGGCCGACGTCCAGCTTGACGTCGGCGTCGCTCATCAACAGCGCCTGGGCATCGGTGTTGATGGCGATGAACTCGACGCCCTTGAGGCCGACCTCGATCATCCGGTTGATGGCATTGACACCACCGCCGCCGACACCGATGACCTTGATGACTGCGAGGTAGTTCTGCGGTGCTGCCACGTCGAAGGCCTCTCGCCTCGAATTACGTTGTCGCGCCGGGCGTTTCCCGACCGGGACGACGGATGCCGAATTGGGACGGTCCGAACGCCGACCCGAACCCTAACGCTGAAGTTTAGGGTTACCAGTGTGTCTGTTCCCTGGAGTCTTCTGAACAGGACACTAAGTCGACAAGCGGCGCCCGTTCAACGAACACGCCGAACCTCCCGTTTTTCTTTTCACCCTATGTGATCAGCCGTAGCAGCGCCCAACCAGGGTGCTGGCCTGCGCTGATGCGCGTCAACTCCCTGCTGACGCGGGGGCGGTGGGTACGCTCACATCGAAGTGCCAGGCGCCGGGAGCTGCTTTCATGAGAGCTGTGAGGGCCCGCGCCTTGGCGCGGCCCTGCTCCCCGCTTCCCCACTCAACGGTGCGCCCGTGCCCCAACTCCAGCGTGATGCCGTCGAAGGAGCCGACGCGGACGGTCCGGGTGTCCCGGGCGACGGCGGCCGGGAGACCGCCCGCCACCCGGACCGCCTCGCGCACGAGACGTCCGGCGCCGAAGCGGCGCAGGCTGGCGGCACTCGATCCCTTCCGGGAAACGTCGAGTTCGAGCATCGGTACACCCCTGGCCGCCTTCCCCGTGGTGGCGAAGGCTACGCCTTCGTCGTCGATCTCGGTGAATCTGCCGTTCTCGCGTGCGAGCAGCACCGGGGTGCGCTCGGTGAGCTTCAGGGTGATGCCGTGCGGCCAGGACCGGGCGACCTCGACGGTGTCGACCCGGCGCAACTTCCCCCGCAGGCGCGCCTGGACGGCGTCGGTGTCGACCGAGACCAGCGGGGCGCCGACCGGCACGGCGGCGGCCGCGCGGACCTCGGCCGGGGTGAGCACCCGAGTGCCGGAGACCGAGACGTGCCGCACGCGCAGCCACTCGGAGCCGTAGAGCACCCAGACGGAACCGGCGCCCAACAGGGCCAGCGACACCGCCGATGCGATGATCACACCAAGCCGGGGGCGCCTCCATCGGCGGACGGGCGGCGGGCCGGCCGACTCCTGCTGGCGTTCACCGCGCTCGGCGGTGGTCGAACCGGCCACGCTCGCTGTCCCTTCGTCGTGCCGTGCCTAACGGCCGGCGGCGATGGCCTCGTACACCATGCCGACGAGCAGGTCGTCGGCGTCCCGGCGGCCGAACTCACCGGCGGCGCGGGACATCTCGTAGAGGCGGTGCGGGTCGGCGAGGACCGGGAGCACGTTCTGCTGCACCCACTCCGGCGTCAGTTCCGCGTCGTCCACGAGGAGTCCACCCCCGGCCTTGACCACCGGCTGGGCGTTCAGCCGCTGTTCGCCGTTGCCGATGGGCAGCGGGACGTAGGCGGCCGGGAGCCCGACGGCGGTGAGTTCGGCGACGGTCATCGCGCCCGCGCGGCAGAGCATCATGTCGGCCGCGGCGTACGCGAGGTCCATCCGGTCCAGGTAACTTACCGGGATGTACGGGGGCATACCCGGCATCTGCTGCACCTGCGGCAGTTCGTTCTTCGGGCCGACCACGTGCAGGATCTGGATGCCGGCCTGCTGGAGCCAGGGCGCGACCTGCTGGACGACCTCGTTGAGGCGCCGGGCGCCCTGGGAGCCGCCGGAGACGAGCATGGTGGGCAGGTTGGGGTCGAGCCCGAAGCGGGCACGGGCCTCGGGGCGTACGGCGGCTCGGTCCAGGGTGGCGATGGAGCGGCGCAGCGGGATGCCGATGTAGCGGGCGTCACGCAGCTTGCTGTCCGGCGTGGAGACCGCGACCCGGGCCGCGTAGCGGGAGCCGATCTTGTTGGCCAGGCCGGGGCGGGCGTTGGCCTCGTGGATCACGATGGGCACGCCCAGGCGCTTGGCGGCCAGGTAGCCGGGCAGCGCGACGTAGCCGCCGAAGCCGACGACCGCGTCCGCCTTGGTGCGCTCCAGGATCTGCTCGGCCGCCTTGATCGTGCCGCGCAGCCGCCCCGGCACGGTGATCAGCTCGGGGGTGGGCTTGCGCGGCAGCGGCACCGCCGGGATCAGCGCCAGCTCGTAGCCGCGCTCCGGGACGAGCCGGGTCTCCAGACCGCGCTCCGTGCCCAGGGCCGTGATCCCCACGGTGGGGTCCTGCCTGCGCAGGGCGTCCGCGAGGGCGAGCGCGGGCTCGATGTGGCCCGCGGTACCCCCGCCGGCGAGTACGACATGCACCGAAATTCACCGCTCTCCGGACGAGCGTGCCACCGGGGCACGCCGTCGCATCGTGTTCCATCTCCGTGGCACCCGCTCGGCACGGGAGCCTGCCGCCCGCTTCCTGCCGAAGCGGGGCTGCCGCATCGCGAGTGCCGCCCGCGCACCGGGCTCGTCACGCGCGAAGGCGATCAGCAGTCCGATGGCGAACATGGTCGGCAGCAGGGCGGACCCTCCGTAGGAGAACAGCGGGAGCGGGACGCCGGCGATCGGCAGCAGGCCGAGCACCGCACCGATGTTGATCACCGCCTGGGCGATGATCCACGTCGTCACGCCTCCCGCGGCATACCTCACGAAGGGGTCCTCCGTGCGTCCGGCCACGCGGATACCCGCATAGCCTAGAGCCGCGAACAGGGCCAGTACCGACAGCGTGCCCGCCAGACCCAGTTCCTCACCTGTGATGGCGAAGATGAAGTCCGTGTGGGCTTCGGGTAGTTGGCCCCATTTCTCCACGCTGGCGCCCAGCCCGGAACCGAAGATCCCCCCCGAGGCCAGGGCGTAGATGCCGTGTACGGCCTGCCAGCAGTCGGCGGCGCCCGCCTTGGGCTCGGTGGCGCCGATGCAGGCGAGGCGGGCCATCCGGTTGGGGCTGGTCCTGATGAGGATCACACCGATCAGCGCCGCCACCGACAGCACCCCGGCGAAGAGCCGGGTCGGGGCCCCGGCGAGCCAGAGCAGGCCGAAGAGGATCGCGGTGAGGATGATCGCCGTGCCCATGTCCCCGCCGAGCATGATCAGCCCGAGCAGCAGGAAGGCGACCGGCACCAGCGGGACCAGCATGTGCTTCCACTGGGTCAGCAGCTTCCTGTCCTGCTTGCGGGCGATCAGGTCGGCGCCCCACAGCACCAGGGCGAGCTTGCCGAACTCGCTGGGCTGGATCTGGAAGGAGCCGCCGAGCGAGATCCAGTTCCGGTTGCCGTTGACCGACATCCCTATCCCGGGCACCTGCACCAGGGCCATGGAGAACACGGCTGCGGCCAGGATCGGGTAGGCCAGCGCCCGGTGCAGCCTGACCGGCATGCGGGAGGCGGCGAACAGCAGCGCCCCGCCGATGAGCGCGGCGAGGAACTGCTTGCGGAAGAAGAACGAGCCGGGCAACGAGAGCTGCAGCGCGGTGATCTGGGACGCCGAGTAGACCATCACCAGGCCCAGGACGGTGATCAGCATGCTGCCGCCCAGGATCAGGTAGTAGGCGGTCAGCGGCCGGTCCCACGCCTTGCGCGCGCGGGTGCGCAGGTGCCGCAGGGGGTTGTCGCGCGCGGTCCTCGGGGGTGCGGGACGGGCCGCCCGCTGTACGGGCGGCCGTCCGGTACGGCTACTGGGCATCAACGCCTCCGCTGAACGTCGGCCGTCCCACGCGTCCCTCCCAATCCGCCCGGCACGGGCGGCCGGGGTCAGGCGCCGAGTTCGCGGACGGCGGCCGCGAACGCGTCGCCGCGCTGGTTGTAGTTGGTGAACATGTCCATGGAGGCGCAGGCCGGGGCCAGCAGGACCGTGTCGCCCGGCCGGGCCAGCCGCTTCGCCTCCGTCACCGCCTGGAGCATCGCCCCAGTGTCGGTCCGGTCGAGGTCCACGACGGGTACTTCCGGGGCGTGTCGCGCGAGGGCCTCGCGGATCAGTGCGCGGTCGGCGCCGATCAGTACGACTCCCCGCAGCCGCTTCGCGGAGTTGGCCACCAGCTCGTCGAACTCGGCGCCCTTGGCAAGTCCGCCCGCGATCCACACGATCGGCTCGTAGGCGGCCAACGAGGCTTCCGCCGCATGGGTGTTGGTCGCCTTGGAGTCGTCCACGTACGCCACCCCTTCCACGTCGGCGACGTGGGCGATGCGGTGGGCGTCGGGCTTGAAGGCGCGCAGTCCGTCACGCACCGCCTGCGCGGGAACCCCGAAGGAGCGCGCGAGGGCCGCCGCGGCGAGGGCGTTGGCGATGTTGTGCGGGGCGGGCGGGTCGACGTCGGAGACCTCGGCCAGCTCCTGCGCGTTCTTCTGCCGGTTCGCAACGAAGGCGCGGTCGACCAGGATGCCGTCCACGACGCCGAGTTGGGACACGGCGGGCGCCTGGAGCGTGAACCCGACCGCGCGGCAGCCCTCTTCGACGTCGGCCTCGCGCACCAGGTGCTCGGTGCGGGGGTCGGCCACGTTGTAGACGCAGGCGACCTTGTTGCCCTCGTAGACACGGCCCTTGTCGGCGGCGTAGGCGTCCATGGAGCCGTGCCAGTCGAGGTGGTCCGGGGCGAGGTTGAGGACGGCGCCCGAGTGGGCGCGCAGGGAGGGCGCCCAGTGCAGCTGGTAGCTGGACAGCTCGACGGCGAGCACGTCGTACTGCTCGTCGCCGAGAACGGCGTCCAGCAGGGAGACGCCGATGTTGCCGACCGCGGCCGTGCGCAGGCCCGCCGCCTTCAGGATGGCGGCGAGCATCCGCACGGTCGTGGTCTTGCCGTTGGTGCCGGTGACGGCGAGCCAGGGGGCCGCGTCGGGGCCGCGCAGGCGCCAGGCCAGTTCGACGTCGCCCCAGACGGGGACGCCCGCCTGCCCGGCGGCGCGGAACAGCGGCTTGTCCGGCTGCCAGCCGGGGGCGGTGACGATCAGCTCGGTGCCTTCGGGCAGGGTCGCGCCGTCGCCGAGGCGGACGGTGATGCCGAGCGCCTCCAGTTCCGCGGCCTGCTCGCGGGCGCGGGCGTCGTCGCCGTCGTTGACGGCCGTGACGATCGCCCCGCGCGCGTGCAGCGCCTTCGCGGCCGGCAGGCCGGAGATGCCGAGTCCGGCGACGGTGACGTGCTTGCCCTGGAATTCGCTGGGCCCCGAAGGCACCGAGGAGGTCACTTGTCCGCTGCCCATCCCGCGTAGAAGAGGCCCAGTCCGACGATGACGCAGATGCCCTGGATGATCCAGAAGCGGACCACGACAAGGACCTCGGACCAGCCCTTGAGTTCGAAGTGGTGCTGGAGCGGTGCCATCCGGAAGACGCGCCTGCCGGTGAGCCGGAAGGAGCCGACCTGGATGACGACCGACATGGTGATGAGGACGAACAGGCCGCCCATGATGGCCACCAGCAGCTCCGTGCGGGAGAGGATGGCCAGGCCGGTGAGGACACCGCCGAGGGCGAGCGAGCCGGTGTCGCCCATGAAGATCTTCGCCGGGGAGGTGTTCCACCACAGGAAGCCCAGGCAGGAGCCCATCAGGGCGGAGGCGATCACCGCGAGGTCCAGCGGGTCGCGCACCTCGTAGCAGGCGGCCGGGTTGGTCAGGGTCACGGCGTTGGCGCAGGACTCCTGGAACTCCCAGACGCCGATGAAGGTGTAGGCGCCGAAGACGAGCACGGAGGCGCCGGTGGCCAGGCCGTCCAGACCGTCGGTGAGGTTCACGCCGTTGGACATGGCGAGGATCATGAACAGCGCCCAGACCACGAACAGCACGGGCCCGATGGTCCACCCGAAGTCGGTGATGAACGACAGCTTGGTGGAGGCCGGCGTGTTGCCCCGGTTGTCCGGGAACTGGAGGGCGAGGACGGCGAATCCGATGCCGACTATGAGCTGGCCGGCCATCTTCGCCTTGGCCCGCAGACCGAGCGAGCGCCGCTTGACGATCTTGATGTAGTCGTCGAGGAAGCCGACGATGCCCATGCCGGCCATCAGGCCCAGCACCAGCAGGCCGGTGTAGGTCGGGGTGGCCGTGACGTCTTCCGTGGTCCAGCTCGTGAACAGCTTGGACAGGAAGTAGGCGGCCACGGTCGCCAGGATGAAGGCGATGCCGCCCATCGTCGGCGTTCCGCGCTTGCTGGCGTGCTCGCGCGGGCCGTCGTCCCGGATGTACTGGCCGTAGCCCTTGCGGGCCAGCAGCTTGATCAGCAGCGGGGTGCCGATCAGGGTCAGGAACAGACCAATGACTCCTGCGAACAGGATCTGCTTCATCATCGGGCGGCACCCTCACCCTCGGTACCGGCCTCGGCGAGCGTCTGCGCGACGCTCTCCAGCCCCACCGACCGGGACGCCTTCACCAGCACGACGTCCCCCGGACGCAACTGCTTGCGCAAAAGATCGATCGCCGCCTGTGCGTCGGACACGTGCACCGACTCCTCACCCCACGAACCCTCGTTGTATGCGCCCAGTTGCAGCCAGGAGGCTTCGATGCCACCGACCGCGACGAGCTTGCTGACGTTGAGCCGGACGGCGAGCCGTCCGACCGCGTCGTGCTCGGCGAGAGCCTCGTCCCCCAGCTCGGCCATCTTGCCGAGCACCGCCCACGTGCGGCGCCCTTTGCCCATGGCCACGAGCGCCTTGAGGGCGGCCCGCATGGACTCGGGGTTGGCGTTGTAGGCGTCATTGACGATGGTCACGCCGTCCGGGCGCTCGGTGACCTCCATGCGCCAGCGGGAGAGGGTGCCCGCGCCGGAGAGCGCGGAGGCGATCTCACTTGCGGACATGCCCAGCTCATGGGCGACGGCGGCCGCGGCGAGCGCGTTCGACACGTGGTGCTCACCGTACAGGCGCATGGTCACATCGCTTGCACCGGAGGGTGTGTGAAGCCTGAAGGAGGGCTGTCCGCTGTCCGTGAGTCGTACGTTCTCCGCCCGTACGTCCGCTTCGGCCGACTCTCCGAAAAGGACCACCTTCGCCTTGGTACGGGAGGCCATCGCGCGCACCAGCGGGTCGTCGGCGTTGAGGATCGCCGCGCCGCCCTCCGCAGCCGGCGGCAGGCTCTCCACCAACTCGCCCTTGGCCTGGGCGATCTGCTCCCGGCCGCCGAACTCGCCGATGTGGGCGCTGCCCACGTTGAGCACCAGCCCGACCTTCGGCGGGGTGAGTCCGGCCAGGTAGCGGATGTGCCCGATGCCGCGGGCGCCCATCTCCAGCACGAGGAACTTCGTCTCCTCGGTGGCGGACAGGGCGGTCAGCGGCAGCCCGATCTCGTTGTTGAGCGAGCCGGGCGTGAACACGGTGGGCGCCTTGCCGCCGAGCACCTGGGCGATGAGGTCCTTGGTGCTGGTCTTGCCGGCCGAGCCGGTCAGGGCGACGAGGGTCGCGCCGAGCCGTTCGACGACATGCCGGGCGAGGGCGCCGAGAGCCTCCTGTACGTCGTCCACGACGATCGCGGGCACGCCGACGGGCCGCGCGGCCAGTACGGCGACCGCGCCCGCCTCGACGACGCTCGCGGCGAAGTCGTGGCCGTCCACCCGCTCGCCGGCGAAGGCGACGAACAGGGTGCCGGGCACCACCTCGCGGGAGTCCCGGACGACCGGTCCGGTGACCTGGACGGACGTGTCCGGTATGTCGTGTGTCTGCCCGCCGACGACAGCTGCGATCTCGGCGAGGGAGAGGGCGATCACAAGTTCATCCCTGGGTGTTCTGGATAGCTTCGCGGAGCACCTGGCGGTCGTCGAAGGGACGGATCACACCGGCGATGTCCTGGCCCTGCTCGTGGCCCTTGCCCGCGACCAGCACGGTGTCACCGGCGGCGGCACGGCCCACGGCGGCGGCGATGGCGGCGCCCCGCTCCTCGAACAGCAGCACCTCGCCCCGCTCGTGCGCGGGGACGGAGGCGGCGCCTTCGAGCATGGTCGCCAGGATCGCGAGCGGGTCCTCGGAGCGGGGGTTGTCGGAGGTCAGTACGGCCGTGTCGGCGTACCGGGCCGCGGCCGCGCCCATCGGGCGGCGCTTGGTGCGGTCGCGGTCGCCGCCGCAGCCGAGCACCAGGTGCAGCCGGCCCTTGGTGACCTTGCGCAGCGCCTTGAGCACCGACTCGACCGCGTCGGTCTTGTGCGCGTAGTCGACGACGGCGAGGTAGGGCTGTCCGGCGTCGACGCGCTCCAGGCGGCCGGGGACGCCGGGCACGGCGGCGATGCCGTCGGCGGCGGTCTGCGGGTCGATACCGGCGGCGGCGAGGGCGGCCAGCGCGGCGAGGGTGTTGGCCACGTTGAACGGACCGGGCAGCGGCGAACGGGCGTGCACCCGCTCACCCTTCGGGCCACGCGCGGTGAACGTGGAGTCCATGGGGCCGATCTGGACGTCCTCGGCGCGCCAGTCGGCGTCCGGGTGGCCCTCGGCGGAGAAGGTGATCACCGGGACGCCGGCCTCGCCGGCGAGCCGGCGGCCGTACTCGTCGTCGGCGTTGACCACGCCGAGCCTGCTGCGCTCGGGGGTGAACAGGCTCGCCTTGGCCTGGAAGTAGTCCTCCATGCCGGAGTGGAACTCCATGTGCTCCGGGCTGAGGTTGTTGAAGACCGCGATGTCGAAGACGCAGCCGTCGACCCGGCCGAGGACCAGGGCGTGGCTGGAGACCTCCATGGCGACGGCGTCCGTGCCGCGCTCGCGCATGACGGCGAACAGGGCCTGGAGGTCGGTGGCTTCGGGGGTGGTGCGCTCGGACTTGATGCGCGTCTCGCCGATGCGGGTCTCGACGGTACCGACCAGGCCGGTGGCGCGGCCGGCCGCCTTCAGGCCGCCCTCGACCAGGTAGGCGGTGGTGGTCTTGCCGGAGGTGCCGGTGATGCCGATCTGGAGCATGTCCCGGCCGGGCCGGCCGTAGAGGGTGGCGGCCAGTTCGCCCATCTCCGCGCGCGGGTCCTCGACGACCAGGACCGGAAGTCCGGTCGCGGCGGCGCGGTCGCGGCCCGCCGGGTCGGTGAGCACGGCGACGGCGCCGAGGCCGACGGCCTCGGTGGCGAAGTCGGCGCCGTGCAGCCGGGCGCCGGGCAGGGCGGCGTACAGGTCGCCGGGGCGCACGGCCCGGGAGTCGTGGGTGATGCCGGTGACCCCGGTATCGGCGGACTCGGCGGGCGCGGCGGGCGCGGCGGTACCCAGCTGACCGGCGAGTTCCGCGAGGGGGGTGGCGGAGACCTGAACCGGTCGCGGCGGTCCCGGATTTGTCACGGAAGCGCCCTTCTGAGTGGTTTGGGACTGATCAGCGTGTGGCACGGCGGTGAGCGTACCGGGAGTACCCGCCCCGGAGCTAAAACGGGGCCCGCGGGCGGTGCGGGGGGTCCCTCGGTTCCCGTCGTCGGGGGTGATCGTGGTCACGGGCTCGTTCCTGGTGGTCGTTGCCTGGGCCGGTGGGGCGGGTCAGGGCTGGTACGAGACGGGCAGGGCGGCGGCCTTCGCTCCGGTCGGCGGGACCTGCATGGTCTTCAGCGCGAACTCCATCACCTGCTTGTAGACCGGACCGCAGATCTGGCCGCCGAAGTAGCTGCCGGAGGTGGCGTTCTGGATGGCGCAGTAGACGGTGACGCGGGGCTTGTCCGCGGGGGCGAAGCCGGCGAAGGACGAGGTGTAGCCGTGGTACCTCCCGGTGGCCGGATCGACGCGGTTGGCGGTGCCGGTCTTGCCCGCGACCCGGTAGCCGGGGATGCGGGCCTTGATACCGGTGCCCTGCTCGTCGTCGACCACGGACTCCAGCATCTGGGCGACGGTCTTCGCGGTCCTCTCGCTGACCACACGGGTCTTCGCGGGCCTGGGCGCCGGGGCGAAGCGGCCGTCGGCGCCCTTGGTGCCGCGTACCAGGGTGGGTGCGACGCGGACCCCGCCGTTGGCGATCGTGGAGTAGACGGAGGCGGCCTGCACGGCGTTGATGGAGAAGCCCTGGCCGAAGGGGATCGTGTACTGCTGCGAGGTGGACCACTTGGCGGCGGGCGCGAGGATGCCCGGTGTCTCGCCGGGGAAACCGAGCCCGGTGTAGCGGCCGATGCCGAAGTGGCGCAGGTAGGAGTAGAGGGTGTCGTTGGCCGCCCGCTGGGTCTTGCCGAGCTGGCCGGTGGCGAGGATGGTGCCGATGTTGCTGGACTTGGCCAGCACGCCGTTGAGGGTGAGGTACCAGGTGGCGTGGTCGACGTCGTCCTGGAAGAGCCGGTCGCCCCGGTGCAGCCGGTTGGGTACGACGACATGGGTGAGCGGGGTGGCCGCGTTCTCCTCCAGCACGGCCGCCATGGACATCACCTTGGCGGTGGAGCCGGGTTCGTACGCGTCCTGGAGGGCGGGGTTGCCCATGGCGGCGGAGTCGGCCGTGGACAGGTCGTTGGGGTCGAAGCCGGGCGAGTTGGCCATGGCGAGGATCTGGCCGGTGGCGGTGTCCTGGACGATGACGTAGCCCCGGTCCGCCTTCGACTTCCTCACCTGCTCGGAGATCGCGTGCTGCGCGGCCCACTGGATGTCGCGGTCGATGGTCAGCTCGACGTCGCTGCCGGGCACGGCGGGCGTCTCGGTGGAGCCCGCGGTGGGCACCTCACGGCCGCCGGACTGGGCGTAGCGGATCTTGCCGTCCTTGCCGGAGAGCTGCTTGTCCAGCTGCTGCTCGATACCGCCGCCGCCCCGGCCCTCGTTGTTGACCCAGCCCAGTATCCCGGCGGCCAGCTCCTTGTTGGGGTACACGCGCTGGCTGCTGGGGTCGGCGAAGACCCCGGCGAGCACGTTGGTGGTGCCCTTCTTGACGAAGGCGGCCTTGAGGTCCTTGATCTGCTTCCAGACCTGCGGGGTCTGCCGGGAGGCGAGCCGGGCGTAGCGGGACTGCTTGTCGGCCGGGCGGAGCTTCTTGACCAGCGCTTCCTGGTCCTGGCCGAGGATCGGCGCGAGCAGCGCGGCGGCCTGCTCGGGCCCGTCGGAGATCTTGAGCTGTTCGCCGGCGAACATCGCGGGGTCGGCGGTGATGTCGTAGGCGTCCTCGCTGACGGCGAGGGCGATGCCGTCGCGGTCGGTGATGCCGCCGCGCTCGGCGGTGAGGGTGTGGGCCACGTAGCGGTTCTGCTCCGCCTTGGCGGAGTAGGTGCTCGCGTTCACCGCCTGCACCTGGAGCAGGCGCACGGTGAAGGCGGTCAGCACCAGGGCGAGGGCGAGACCGACCAGGCGCAGCCGGGGCCGGGGGCTGCCGAGCCGCAGGGCGGGCTTGGCCGGGGGGCGGCCGCCGTAGGGGCGGCGGGCGGGGCGGGCTCCGGGACCGGGGCGGCGGGGGGCCGCGCCCCGGGGGCGGGGCGGCCTCGCGGGTCCGGGCACACGGCGGCGCGGCGCTTGCCTGTCGGACACTTCCGTCACCTGCCGGGGGTCGGGGTGGTGGGGGCGGCGCGCAGGGCGCCGCCCGGCGCGGGAGTCGTGGCGGCGGGGCCGGCCGGGGTGATGGGCGGAGCGGTCGGCGTCGCCGGGGCCGGGCTGGGGATGGCGGTCAGCGCCTCGGGGGCGCGGGGGCCGGTGCGGGCGGCGGAGCGGGGGGCGGCGCTGGGGACGCCCTTGACGCTGCCGTCGGGGCCGAGGAAGGCGGGGTCGCCGCCGGGGACCATGCCGAGTTCGCGGGCGCGGCGCTGGAGGGCGTCGGGCGCGGAGTAGGCGTCGATGTCCCTCTGGAGGGCCTGTTCCTCGTCGGTGAGGCTCTTGGTCCGGTGCTGTATGTCGTCCAGCTCGAACGACCCTTCGCTGAGCGCGGAGTTGAGCACCAGCAGGCCGAGGAGGCCGCCGCCGAGGAGCAGGACGACGAGGAGGACGAAGGGGGTGCGGGCCGCGCGGGCGCGGCCCGCGGGGATGAGCCGGGCGAGCCGGGCCGCCCTCCCCCGGGGTGCGGGCTTGCCGCTCACTGTCCCTCCCGGCGGGTCCGCGTGCCCGGCCGGTCCCGTCCGCTCACTCGGCGTCCCCCCTGATGCGCTCGACACCCCGGAACCTGGCCGGGGCGGCCCGGCGGTTCTCGGCGATCTCCTCCTCGGTGGGAAGTTCGGCACCGCGGGTGAGGAGCTTGAGCCGGGGCTGGTAGCGCTCGGGCACGACGGGCAGCCCGGGTGGGGCGGTGTTGGCGGCGCCGGCCGCGAACACCTGCTTGACCAGGCGGTCCTCCAGCGACTGGTACGACAGCACCGCGATGCGCCCGCCGACCGCGAGGGCCTTCACGGCGGCCGGTACGGCCCGCTCCAGCACGGACAGTTCGCCGTTGACCTCGATGCGCAGGGCCTGGAAGGTCCGCTTGGCCGGGTTGCCGCCGGTGCGCTTGGCGGCCTGCGGCAGGGCGTCCCGGATCAGCTCGACCAGACGGGCGCTGTCGGTGAACGGCTCCTTCTCGCGCTCGCGGACGATCGCCGAGACGATCCGCCTGGCCTGCTTCTCCTCGCCGTACGCGCGCAGGATGCGGACCAGTTCACCGGCCGGGTAGGTGTTGAGGACCTCGGCGGCGCTGATACCGGTCGTCTGGTCCATGCGCATGTCGAGCGGGGCGTCCTGCGCGTAGGCGAAGCCTCGGCCGGCCTCGTCCAGTTGCATGGAGGAGACGCCGAGGTCGAAGAGGACGCCCTGGACGCCCGGGATGCCCAGGCGGTCCAGCACCTCGGGGAGTTCGTCGTAGACGGCGTGCACGAGGGTGGCGCGGTCACCGAAGGGGGCGAGGCGTCCACCGGAGAGGCGCAGGGCCTCCTTGTCGCGGTCGAGGCCGATCAGCCGGGCCTCGGGGAAGCGGGTCAGCAGTGCCTCGCTGTGGCCGCCGAGGCCGAGGGTGCAGTCGACGACCACCGCTCCCGGCCGCTCCAGGGCGGGTGCCAGCAGGTCCAGGCACCGATGGAGCATCACCGGGACGTGTCGACTCTCGGTCAAGGGGGCCTCTCATTCCGGCGGGCGGTACGCACCGCCGGGTCCCCGCCCGCTCCGGGAAGGGGAGGCCCGCCGGCGCCGGAAGCGTCGGGCGGCCGGGAGCGGGAGGAGGCCGAGCCGCACGTACGCGCCGCGCACGCGGGGAGACGGTCCGGGCGGATGCCGGGATCTCCGGGGGTTTCACCAGCGGGAAGAGCCGCGCCTCCCGCTTCGCGTCACTTTAGTCCACCCTGTGTCGCGGTCAATCAACCGGCCTGCGCGTCGCGTACGGCTTCGCGGGCGGACACTCGATTCGCCGGGATTCACCCGTCCGGCGGAGGTCGGCGCTCCGTGTGGGTTAGCTCACAACAAGCCGCGATGTCTTTCTTTGTGGCCGTCCACAGCAGGCCGTGCCCACCGGTGACCAGTAACGTCGGGTCCATGACGACTTCCGCAGCAGTTTCCACCGGGTCCGACGGCGCCATGACGGGTGGCGGCAGTGTGACGGACCGCCTGGTCGACGCCAACGAGGCCTATGCGAACGAGTTCACCGACCCGGGCATGGACGCGCGTCCGGTGCTCCAGGTCGCCGTCGTCGCCTGCATGGACGCCCGCCTCGACCTGCACGCCGCGCTCGGCCTGGAGCTGGGCGACTGTCACACCGTCCGTAACGCGGGCGGCGTGGTCACCGACGACGTGATCCGCTCGCTGACCATCAGTCAGCGCGCGCTCGGCACCCGCAGTGTGGTCCTGATCCACCACACCGGGTGCGGCCTCGAGTCCCTCACCGAGGAGTTCCGGCACGAGCTGGAGATGGAGGTGGGCCAGCGCCCGGCGTGGGCGGTGGAGGCGTTCCGGGACGTGGACCAGGACGTGCGGCAGTCGATGCAGCGGGTGCGCACCTCGCCGTTCCTGCTGCACACCGATGACGTACGCGGTTTCGTCTTCGACGTGCGCACCGGTCTGCTGCGCGAGATCGACCCGGCCGAGGGCGGCTCCGCGAAGTCGGCCTGACACTTCGGCGGGCCGCTGTCGAGCCCTGTGGACGGGGGCGAAAGGACCGCAAGCCCGGCATCGTGGGGGCAGTTGTCCACAGGCGGTGACACGAATCCGTGACGGCGGCAAGAATGCGGGTGTGACGGCGCGCGGCCTGGTCCGCGCGGCGTCGCTGTTCCGGGGTGGGCCGGCCGCGCTCGCGTGCGCAGGCCCTGAGTGATGACGGGCCGAGGAGGGCCGGGTGACGACCTATGACGATCGGGCGAGCCAGGGGGGCGTCCCCGCTCGGGCGGAGTCGGGGGCGGGGCGTGAGCTGACCGCCACCGCGGAGCGTGTGCGCGCTTCGGTGGAGGAAGTGATCGAGGGCAAGCCCGAGGTCGTCCGGCTCGCGCTGACCGTGCTGCTCGCCGAGGGGCATCTGCTGATCGAGGATGTCCCCGGTGTGGGCAAGACGATGCTGGCCAAGGCGCTGGCGCGGTCCATCGACTGTTCGGTGCGGCGCATCCAGTTCACGCCGGACCTGCTGCCCTCGGACATCACGGGGGTGTCCATCTGGGACCAGCGGGAGGGTGACTTCGAGTTCAAGCCGGGTGCGATCTTCGCGCAGATCGTGATCGGCGACGAGATCAACCGCGCCTCGCCCAAGACCCAGTCGGCGCTGCTGGAGTCCATGGAGGAGCGGCAGGTCACCATCGACGGCCACAGCTATGAACTGCCGAACCCCTTCATGGTGGTGGCGACGCAGAACCCCGTCGAGATGGAGGGCACCTATCCGCTGCCCGAGGCGCAGCGTGACCGTTTCATGGCGCGGGTCTCCGTGGGCTATCCCAGCGTCGAGGCCGAGCTGCGGATGCTGGACGTGCACGGCGGTGCCTCACCGCTCCAGGACCTGCAGCCGGTGGCGCACGCGCACGAGATCGTGAAGCTGATCGAGACGGTGCGCGCGGTGCACGTCTCGGAGGCGGTGCGGCGGTACGCGGTGGAGCTGGTCGCCGCCACCCGCGTCCACTCCGATGTCAGACTCGGCGCCTCCCCGCGCGCGACGCTGCATCTGCTGCGCGCGGCGAAGGCGTCCGCCGCCCTGGAGGGCCGGGAGTACGCGCTGCCGGACGATCTTCAGGCGCTCGCCCCCGCCGTCCTGGCCCACCGGCTGCTGCCCACCTCGGAGGCCCAGCTGAACGGCCGGACGGCCGAGGACGTGGTGCGGGAGATCATCCAGCGCACCCCCGTGCCCACCGCCGGACGGCAGAGCGGTTACGACGGCCTGGACGTCCCGGCGGCGTATCCCCCGCGGCATCCGCGTACCAGGGGTCTGTGATGTCCGCCGGGGGGCGGGGCGGGGTGCGTGCGACGCTGTCGGGGCTCACCACCCGCGGGCGCTCCTTCCTGGCCGCCGGGATCGCGGCCGCGATCTGCGCCTATGTGCTCGGCCAGGACGATCTGCTGCGGGTGGGCCTGCTGCTGACGGTGCTGCCGCTGATCTGCGCGACCGTCCTGCACCGCACCCGGCACCGGGTGACCGCCGAACGCGGCCTGGCGCCCACGCGGGTGCCGGCGACCGGGGAGGCAAGGGTGTGGCTGCGGGTGGACAACGTCTCCCGGCTGCCCACCGGCCTGCTGATGCTCCAGGACCGGGTGCCGTACGTACTGGGGCCCCGCCCGCGTTTCGTGCTGGACCGGATCGAGCCGGGCGGTCACCGCGAGGTGTCCTACCGGGTGCGCTCGGACCTGCGCGGCAGGTACCGGCTCGGGCCGCTCCAGGTGCGGCTGAGCGACCCGTTCGGGCTGTGCGAGCTGACCCGGTCCTTCTCGGCGTACGACACGCTGACGGTGCTGCCGCGCGTGGAGCCGCTGCCGCCGGTGCGCTTCGGCGGGGAGGCCCTGGGGCACGGCGACGGGCGGCAGCGTTCGCTCGCGCTGGCCGGCGAGGACGACGTGATCCCGCGCGGCTACCGGCACGGCGACGACCTGCGCCGGGTGCACTGGCGCTCCACCGCCCGGCACGGCGAGCTGATGGTGCGCCGCGAGGAGCAGCCCCGGCGCTCGCGCTGCACGGTGCTGCTGGACACCCGCGCGGTGGCCTACGAGGGCGCGGGCCCCGGCTCGGCATTCGAGTGGGCGGTGTCGGGGGCCGCCTCGGTGGTGGCGCATCTGCTGGAGCGGGGGTTCTCGGTGCGGCTGCTGACGGATTTCGGGGTCACGGTGTCCGGCGAGGGCGGTTCGGGCCATGAGCGGGCGGCGGCGGCCGCGCTGATGATGGACACCCTCGCGGTGATCGACCACTCCGACGGCACCGACCTGGCAGGCGCGTACGACGTGCTGCGCGAGGGGCACGACGGGCTGCTGGTCGCCTTCCTCGGGGATCTCGACGGCCCGCAGGCGGCCTCGGTGGCGCGGATGCGGCGCCGGGGCGGCGCGGTCGCCTTCGTGCTGGACCCGGACGGCTGGACGGGCAAGCCGGCGGGGGTGCCGGAGCCGGACGGCCCGCTGCCCCAGCGGCTGCGGGTGCTGCGGGAGGCCGGCTGGACGGCGCTGGGCGTGCCGCAGGGGGCCTCGCTGGAGGAGCTGTGGCGGCAGGCGGACCGGGAGCGGTCGGGTCAGGCCGCGCTGAGCGGGAAGGCACGGGGATGAGCGGGCGGGCACGACTGGCGCTGTGCGCGGCGGCGGCCACACTGATGGCGGCCTGCGCGCTGCTGCCGCTGGTCGACGGGCCCGTCTGGCTCATGCTGTCGGCGCTGCTGGTGGCCACGCAGACGGGGGTGGGCATCGCGGCCCGCCGGATTCCGCTGTCCCGGTCGCTGACGCTGCTGACGCAAGTGCTGGTGACGCTGGTGCTGCTGACGCTGGTCTTCGCGCGGGGCGAGGCACTGGGCGGGCTGCTGCCGGGTCCGGACGCGTTCCTGCGGTTCGGGGCGCTGCTGGGGCAGGGCGCGGACGACGTGAATCAGTTCGCGATCCCGGCGCCGCTCACGGACGGCATCAAGATGCTGCTGGTCGGCGGGGTGCTGCTGGTGCATCTGCTGGTGGACACCCTCGCGGTGACCTTCCGGCGGGCGGCTCCGGCGGGGCTGCCGCTGCTGGCGCTGTACTCGGTGGCGGCGGGGCTGTCGCACGGGGGCGCGGACTGGCTGTGGTTCCTGGTGGCGGCGGGCGGTTATCTGATGCTGCTGCTGGCGGAGGGCCGGGAGCGGCTCGCGCAGTGGGGCCGGGTGTTCGGCGGCACCTCGCGCTCGGGTGCCCCGGTGGGCGCGGTGACGGCACCGGCGCGCACCGGCCGCCGGATCGGCGCGGTGGCGCTGGGCGTGGCCCTGGCGGTGCCGCTGGCCCTGCCGACGCTGCACGGCGGCCTGCTGGGCGGGGCGGGGCCGGGCGGCGGCGCGGGCAACGGCCGGGGCGGCACGATCTCGGCGGTGAACCCGCTGGTGTCGCTGCGGGACAGTCTGAACGTGGACGACGACCGCGAGGTGCTCTCCCTGCGGCCCAGCTCCGGCGAGGTGCCGGACATGTATGTGCGGATAGTTTCTCTGGACGACTTCGACGGCACCGACTGGAAGCCTTCCCAGCGGAAGATCGCGGCGGTGCCGGGGAGCTTCCCGGCCCCGGCGGGCCTGGG
Organism: Streptomyces sp. NPDC058459; assembly: GCF_042721685.1. Classification (NCBI taxonomy): domain Bacteria; kingdom Bacillati; phylum Actinomycetota; class Actinomycetes; order Kitasatosporales; family Streptomycetaceae; genus Streptomyces; species Streptomyces sp. NPDC058459. The sequence continues at coordinate 22,530 of NZ_JBHXLV010000098.1, forward strand.
TGACGACGTGAAACGGTCCACGCTGCGCACGGTGATCACGGCCGCGGACTGGTACGCGCAGGACTGGCTGCCGATGCCGTATCCGCCGAGCGGGGTGAGGATCGACGGCAACTGGCGTTACGAGCCGGTCGGGATGACGCTGGTCGGCGACCGGGGTCAGACCACGCGGGGCCAGACGTACCAGGTGACCAGCCTGGATCTGCGGCCGACCGCGAAGCAGCTGGCCGACGCCCCGAAGCCGCCGGCCGCGCTGGAGCGGGAGTACACCCGGGTGCCGGCCCGGCTGCCGGACGTGGTGGCGCGGACGGCCGAGCAGGTCACCTCCGGTGCGCGCGACCACTACGAGGAGGCGGTGCGGCTCCAGGACTGGTTCGCGGTGGACGGCGGCTTCCGGTACGACACCCAGGTGCAGGTGGGCCGAGGTCCGAACGCCATCGCCAACTTCCTCCGGCGCAAGGAGGGGTTCTGTGTGCACTTCTCCTTCGCCATGGCGGCGATGGCCCGCACGCTGGGGATTCCGGCCAGGGTGGCGGTCGGCTTCGCGCCGGGGACCCCGCAGGGGGACGGTTCGGTGTCGGTGACCCTCAGGGACGCGCACGCCTGGCCGGAGCTGTACTTCGAGGGCGTGGGCTGGACCCGTTTCGAGCCGACGCCCACGCGGGGCACCACCCCGGACTACACCCAGCCGGACGCGCCGAGCAGCGCGCGCCCGGACCGGGATCTGCCCTCGCGCGGGGCGCCCAGGGAGCCTTCGGCGGCGGCGACGCGCGGGGAGAACTGCGCGACACCGGCCTCGTCGGGCGCGTGTGCCGAGCCGTCGGCCGCCGTGGCGGCGCCGGGCGGGGGCGGGGGCCCGTCGGGCGGGCTGTGGGCGGCGCTGATCGTGCTGGGCGCGTCGGCGCTGGTGGTGCTCCCGCTCTCGCCGATGCTGTGGCGGACCAGGGTGCGCGCGCGCCGGCTGGACGGAGGGTCACCGGACCCGGCGGAGCGGGCGCCGGCGGCGTGGCGGGAGCTGGCCGACAGCGCGTGGGACTTCGGGGTGATACCGGACGGCTCGCTGACGCCGCGCGGTTCGGCGGCCCGGATCGTGCGGCTGGGCCGGCTGGACGGGGAGGCCGAGGCGGCGGTGCACCGGGTGGCGACCGCGCTGGAGCAGGTGCTGTACGCGCCCCGGCCCCGGCAGGCCCCGGATCTCGCGGGGGACGTGCGCCGGGTGATCGCCGGCCTGGCGGCCCCGGCCGGCCGGGCCACGCGGCTGCGGGCCCTGTTCGCG
>NZ_JBHXLV010000099.1:0-5932 GCF_042721685.1 Streptomyces sp. NPDC058459
GGGCCGACCTCGTCAGCCTCCACGTGCCGCTGCTCCCCGCCACCCAGCACATCATCGACGCCGCCGCCCTCAAGGCCGTACGACCGCAGCGTGCCGGCCGGGCAGGGCGAGCCGTCCGAGGACACGTGCGCGAGGGCTACACGGTCCTGGCGGACGCGTCCTCCGGCCCCGAGGCGATGAACCTCCCGGCCGTGCGTGCTCGTACAAGTGATTGCATAAAAGTGCAGAGATACGTATAGTCATGCCAATGAAGGAGGTCGGCATGGTGGTGCGCGCGGCGGTTGCCGGGGCCAGTGGGTATGCGGGCGGGGAGTTGCTGCGGCTGCTCCTCGGGCATTCCGGGGTGGAGGTCGGGACGCTGACCGGGCACTCCAGCGCGGGCCGGCGACTCGGCGAGCTGCAGCCGCAACTGGCGCCGCTGGCCGACCGGGTGCTGGCGGAGACGACCGCCGAGGCGCTCGCCGGGCACGACGTGGTGTTCCTCGCGCTGCCCCACGGGCAGTCCGCCGCCGTCGCCGGACAGCTCGGCCCGGACGTGCTCGTGATCGACCTGGGCGCCGACTTCCGGCTCACCGACCCCGCCGACTGGGAGCGGTTCTACGGCTCTCCGCACGCCGGTACCTGGCCCTACGGCCTGCCCGAACTCCCGGGCGGTCGGGCCGCGTTGGAGGGCGCCAAGCGCATCGCCGTACCCGGCTGCTACCCCACCGCCGTCTCCCTCGCCCTCTTCCCGGCCTACGAAGCCGGGATCACCGAGCCCGAGGCCGTGATCGTGGCCGCCTCGGGCACCTCCGGGGCCGGCAAGGCGCCCAAGGCGCAGCTGCTCGGCAGCGAGGTCATGGGCTCCATGACCCCGTACGGCGTCGGTGGCGGCCACCGGCACACCCCCGAGATGATCCAGAACCTCAGCGCGGCGGCCGGGGAGCGGGTGAGTGTCTCCTTCACCCCGACCCTCGCCCCCATGCCGCGCGGCATCCTCGCCACGTGCAGCGCCAAGGCCCGCGCCGGAGTCACCGCGGAGGCGGTCCGCGCGGTCTACGAGAAGGCGTACGCCGACGAGCCGTATCTCCGGCTGCTGCCCGAGGGGCAGTGGCCGGCCACCGGCGCCGTGACCGGCTCCAACGCCGTCCAGGTGCAGACCGCGCTGGACGCCGAGACCGGCCGGGTCATCGTGATCAGCGCCATCGACAACCTGACCAAGGGCACCGCGGGCGGTGCCCTGCAGAGCATGAACATCGCCCTCGGGCTCGACGAGACCACCGGGCTTTCCACGATCGGAGTCGCGCCTTGAGCGTCACAGCGGCCAAGGGATTCACCGCGGCGGGCATCGCCGCCGGGATCAAGCAGAACGGCAGCCCCGACCTGGCCCTCGTGGTCAACACCGGCCCCCGCCGAGCCGCCGCCGGCGTCTTCACCGCCAACCGCGTCAAGGCCGCCCCGGTGCTGTGGTCCGAGCAGGTCCTGAAGGGCGGCCAGGTCAGCGCGGTCGTCCTCAACTCCGGCGGTGCCAACGCCTGCACCGGCCCCCAGGGCTTCCAGGACACCCACGCCACCGCCGAGAAGGCCGGCGAGGTCCTCGGACGCGGCGCCATCGAGGTCGCCGTCTGCTCGACCGGCCTCATCGGCGTGAGGCTGCCCATGGACAGGCTGCTGCCCGGCGTCGAGAAGGCCGCCGCCTCCCTCAGCGAGCACGGCGGGGAGAAGGCCGCCCTCGCCATCAAGACCACCGACACCCATCACAAGACCGCCGTGGTCACCCGGGACGGCTGGACGGTAGGCGGCATGGCCAAGGGCGCCGGCATGCTGGCCCCCGGCCTCGCCACCATGCTGGTCGTCCTCACCACCGACGCCGACCTCACCGGTGCGGAGCTGGACAAGGCGCTGCGCGACGCCACCAGGGTCACCTTCGACCGGGTCGACTCCGACGGCTGCATGTCCACCAACGACACCGTCCTGCTGCTCTCCTCCGGCGCCTCCGGCATCACCCCCGGCCACGACGAGTTCGCCGACGCGGTCCGCGAGGTCTGCGCCGACCTGGGCCGCCAGCTCATCGGGGATGCCGAGGGCGCCAGCAAGGACATCAAGGTGGAGGTCATCAACGCGGCCAGCGAGGAGGACGCCGTCGAGGTCGGCCGGTCCATCGCCCGCAACAACCTCCTCAAGTGCGCCATCCACGGCGAGGACCCCAACTGGGGCCGCGTCCTGTCCGCCATCGGCACCACCAGGGCCGCGTTCGAGCCGGACCGGCTGGGCGTCGCCATCAACGGTGTCCAGGTCTGTGAGAACGGCTCCATCGGCGAGGACCGCGACCTGGTCGACATGCGCTACCGCGAGGTGCACATCGTCGCCGACCTCGCCGCCGGCACCGAGACCGCCGTCATCTGGACCAACGACCTGACCGCGGACTACGTCCACGAGAACAGCGCGTACAGCTCATGAGCACCCCCGCGCGCAGGCACACCGCCCTGCCCAAGGCGCAGACCCTCGTCGAGGCGCTGCCCTGGCTCACCCGCCACCACGGCCGCACCGTCGTCATCAAGTTCGGCGGCAACGCCATGGTCGACGAGAGCCTGAAGGCCGCGTTCGCCCAGGACGTCGTCTTCCTCCGTCACGCCGGCCTGCGGCCCGTCGTGGTGCACGGCGGCGGCCCCCAGATCAGTGCCGCGCTCGACCGGCACGGCATCGTCAGCGAGTTCAAGGCCGGCCTGCGCGTCACCACCGAGGACGCCATGGACGTCGTACGGATGGTGCTCGCCGGGCAGGTGCAGCGCGAGCTGGTCGGCCTGCTCAACCAGCACGGACCGTTCGCCGTCGGTCTCACCGGCGAGGACGCCCACACCATCACCGCGACCCGGCACCGGCCGCGCGTCGACGGCGAACTCATCGACATCGGACGCGTCGGCGAGATCACCGGGATCGACACCGGCGCCATCGAGACCCTGCTCGCCGACGGCCGCATCCCGGTCGTCTCCTCGATCGCTCGCTCCCAGGACGACGGACATGTCTACAACGTCAATGCTGATACGGCGGCTGCGGCACTCGCTGCTGCGCTGGGCGCCGAGACCCTCATGGTCCTCACCGACGTCGAGGGACTCTACGAGGACTGGCCGCACTCCGACGAGGTGATCAGCCGCCTCACCGCGACCCAGCTGGAGAAACTGCTGCCCGAACTGTCCTCGGGCATGGTGCCCAAGATGGAGGGCTGCCTGCACGCGGTACGCAACGGCGTGCGCACCGCCCGCGTCATCGACGGCCGCGTCCAGCACTCCATCCTGCTGGAGATCTTCACCGACGAGGGCATCGGCACCATGGTCGTGCCCGACGAGCCGGACACCCAGGGGGAGTCATGAGCAACGAGGAACTGACCGCGCGCTGGCAGGGCGCCCTCATGAACAACTACGGCACCCCGCGCCTCCCCCTCGTCCGGGGAGAGGGCACCGCCGTCTGGGACGCCGACGGCAAGCGCTATCTGGACTTCGTCGGCGGTATCGCGGTCAACGCCCTCGGGCACGCCCACCCGGCGGTCGTCCGCGCGGTGAGCGAGCAGATCGGCACCCTCGGCCATGTCTCCAACCTGTTCGTCGCGGAGCCGCCCGTCGCCCTCGCCGAGCGCCTGCTGCGGCTGTTCGGCCGGGACGGCAAGGTGTTCTTCTGCAACTCCGGCGCCGAGGCCAACGAGGGCGCGCTGAAGATCGGCCGGCTGACCGGGCGCACCCATATGGTGGCGACCACCGGCGGCTTCCACGGCCGCACCATGGGCGCCCTCGCCCTCACCGGCCAGCCCGCCAAGCAGGAGCCGTTCCGCCCGCTGCCCGGCGACGTCACGCATGTGCCGTACGGCGATCCGCGGGCGCTCGCCGCCGCCGTCACCGACGAGACCGCTCTGGTGATCATCGAGCCCGTGCAGGGCGAGAGCGGCGTCGTGGTCCCGCCGCCCGGCTACCTCAAGGCCGCCCGCGCCATCACGGCCGCGACGGGCGCCCTCCTTGTGCTGGACGAGGTGCAGACCGGCGTCGGCCGCACCGGCGACTGGTTCGCGTACCAGGCCCACGACGGCGTGCTGCCCGATGTCGTCAGCCTCGCCAAGGGGCTCGGCGGCGGGCTGCCGCTCGGCGCGACCGTCGCCTTCGGCCGCGCCGCCGACCTGCTCCAGCCCGGCCAGCACGGCACCACCTTCGGCGGCAACCCGGTCGCCTGCGCCGCCGGACTCGCCGTCCTCGACACCATCGACGACGAGGACCTGCTCGCGAACGCCAAGCGGCAGAGCGAGGCCCTGCGCGCCGGCATCGAGGCGCTGGACCACCCGTCGGTCGACCATGTCCGGGGCGCGGGCCTGCTGCTGGGTATCGTGCTCACCGGGCCGCACGCCAACGAGGCGCAGGCGGCGGCCCAGGAGGCCGGGTTCCTGGTGAACGCGCCCGCCCCCGACGTCGTACGGCTCATGCCCCCGCTGAACCTGCGCGACGACGAGGTGGACGCCTTCCTCCAGGCGCTGCCCGGCATCCTCGACGCAGGCGACGAGGACGGACGATCCCGAGAATGAGACGACGATGAGCCAGGCGCAGGACCACGATCAGGCGGCGGGCGGCCCCGCGGTACCGCAGACCAGGACGGCCCGCCACGGCCGGATCGTGGACATCCTCAACCGGCAGCCGGTGCGCTCGCAGAGCCAGCTCGCCAAGCTGCTCGCCGACGACGGGCTGACCGTCACCCAGGCGACCCTCTCCCGCGACCTGGACGAGCTGAACGCGGTCAAGATCCGCAACACCGGCGGCGACCTGATCTACGCGGTGCCCAGCGAGGGCGGCTTCCGCACCCCGCGTGCCCCGCTGGGCGGCTCCGCCAAGGAGGAGCGGATGCGGCGGCTCTCCCAGGAGCTGCTGATCTCCGCCGAGGCGTCCGCCAACCTCGTCGTGCTGCGCACCCCGCCAGGTGCCGCCCAGTTCCTCGCCTCGGCCATCGACCAGGCCGAACTCCACGACATCCTCGGCACCATCGCCGGCGACGACACCCTCATGCTGATCAGCCGAGACGCCACCGGCGGCCAGGCCCTCGCGGACCACTTGCTGCGGCTCGCCCAGAACGCCCCGTAGGGCGAAGTGGTCCCGCTCACCCCAGCCGGGTCGCCAGACCTCCCGTGCAGCGGACCTCGTCGCCCGCCGTGATGAGCAGTCCCTCCACGTCCGGGAGGGACTCCAGCCAGGCCAGGCCCGCGCGGGAGCCCATGGCGAAGGCGGCCGTGGCCCAGCAGTCGGCCCAGGTCAGCCGGGGGGCCACCACTGTCACGGCGACCAGGTCGGTCACCGCCGAGCGGCCGGTGCGGGGGTCCACGATGTGCGCGCCCCGCTCCGCCGTGCCCGAGGTCGCCACCGCCAGCTCCTCCGCACCGGCCGCCGACACCACCGCCGCCAGCCCGCCCGGCCGGAGCGGATCGGCCACGCCCACCCGCCAGGCCCGGTGCGGCTCGGGCGCCCCCACCATCTGGACGTCACCGCCGCCGTTCACGCTCACCCCGCACACCCCGGGGACCGCGGCCAGTGAGCGCGCGGCCCGCTCGGCGGACCAGCCCTTGACGATGCCGGTGGGGTCGAGCGTCCCCCGGTACCGGGTGCTGAACCAGCCGTCGCTGATCCGCTCCGCCTCCTCCGCCAGCGCCAGCACCTCGCGCACCTCGGGGGCGCACTGCTCCGGCGTCAGCTCCTCGCGGGCCAGCCGGGACACCTCGCTGTCCTCGCGGTAGGTGCTGAACACCGCGTCGGCCCGGTGCAGTCCCGCGACCGCCGAGTCCAGCGCCGCCCGCACCGCCCCGGGGTCGCCGCCGCGCACGTCGAAGGAGAAGACGGTCCCCATGACCTCCTCCGCGTGCCGCACCACATGAGGTGTCCCCGCCCGCTCGGCCACCGTCTCAGCCACCGGCCTGGTCCAGCGCGGA
>NZ_JBHXLV010000099.1:6032-23134 GCF_042721685.1 Streptomyces sp. NPDC058459
CTGGAGCGACTTCTTGTACCCGGTGCTGGTGTAGGTCGCCCCGGACACCGAGTCGATGTCCGCGCTCCCGGCGGCGACGGCCGCCTGGTTCAGCCGAGGTACGGCCAGCGCGGTCTTCTCGTCGCTCGTCGGGCCCTTGGGCGCCTGGACCGCCTCCGCCTTGGTGATCTTCTTCCCGCTGAGTGTGACCCGGACCTGGACCGCCCCGTACGGCGTCTGCTCGGCGCCGCCGGTGACCGTACGCGCCTGCGCCGCCCCCGGACTCCCGCCGCCGGAGCCCTTCTTCACCTGGTCCAGCGCGGACTGGAGCGACTTCTTGTACCCGGTGCTGGTGTAGGTCGCCCCGGACACCGAGTCGATGTCCGCGCTCCCGGCGGCGACGGCCGCCTGGTTCAGCCTGGGCACCGCCAGCGCGGTCTTCTCGTCGCTCGTCGGGCCCTTGGGCGCCTCGACGGCCTCCGCCTTGGTGATCTTCCCGCCGCTGACCGTCAGCCGGACCCGCACCGCGCCGTACGGCGTCTGCGCCGCTTCCCCGGTCACCGTGCCGGCCCGGTCCGACGCCTGGGCACCGCCGCCGGACCCGCCCTGCGGGGACTCCTGCGCGGCCGCCGACGCCGGCGGGGCGGCTGCCGAGGCGGAGGCCGGATCTGACGCCGGCTTCAGCGACAGCAGCAGCACGACACCGGACACGGTGGCCGCGGTGGCCAGCATCACACGCCGAAGGGGGTGGCTCTTCCTCATGGCTTCTGGAGCTCCGCTCACATCTCGAACGACTCGTGATGGATACGCCGGGCGGGGACCCCCGCGCCGCGCAGTGCCTCGTACACCGACTGCGCGAAGCCGGGCGGCCCGCACATGAAGACGTCGTGGCGGTCGATGTCGGGCATCTTGCGCCGGAGGTTCTCCGCCGAGATGTCCGGCCGCTCGCCCTGCGGGCTGTTGACCGCGTACATCAGCCGGGCGCCCCGCTCCTCGGCGATGGCCGCCAGCTCGTCCCACAGCGCCAGATCCTGGGTGGTGTTCGCCCGGTACAGCAGGGTGATGTCACCGGAGGCGCCCGGCAGCGTCTCGAACAGCGCGCGCATCGGCGTGATCCCGACCCCGCCCGCCACCAGCAGCACCTTGCCCCGGCTGCGCCGCTGCGCGGTGAGCGCCCCGTACGGGCCCTCCGCCCACACCCGCGTGCCGGGCTCCAGCTCACGCAGCCGCGCGCTGTGGTCGCCGATCGCCTTCACGGTGATCCGCAGCATCCCCGGCCGGGGAGCCGCCGACAGCGAGTACGGGTGCGAGCTGAACCGCATGCCCGGAGCCAGGAACCGCCAGCGGAAGAACTGGCCCGCCTCCGCGCCCATGCGGTGCAGCTTCCGCCCGGAGATCAGCACCGACACGATGCCCGGCGACTCCTCGATCACCGCCTCCACCCGCATCCGGTGCCGCAGGTTGAGCCGGACCGGCACGATCACCCGGTACCAGAGCACCAGCGCGGTGACCGCGCCGTACAGCACGTACCAGAAGGTCTTGGCGGTCGGCTCCACCGCGAAGTCGTTGCCGGTGGTGATCTGGTGCCAGAAGGTCAGGAACACGGCCGCGTAGGTGAGCAGATGCACGTGGTACCAGGTGTCGTACGGCAGCCTGCGCCTGACCGCGCCCACGGAGGAGAGCCCGATCACCACGAACAGGCCGGTGCCGATGGCCGCCTTGCCCATGTCGGGCAGCTGGTTCACCGAGTCCACGGTCTGCTGGACGATGTCGCCGAGCGACTTGCCCGCCTGGAGGGCGTAACCCCACATGATGAGGAAGACGTGCGCCACGACCAGGCTCAGCGTGTAGCGGCCGCTCATCGCGTGCCAGCGGGCGACCCGGTCCGAGCCGACCCGCCGCTCCAGGGCCGGGACGCGCGCCATCTGGAGCACCACCAGGGCCATCAGGTACCCGGCGAGCAGACCGGTGATCCGGCCCGCGTTGAGGACCCGGCCGGCGTTGTCGGCGATCGAGGGGGTGTTGTGCCACCAGAGCCACAACACGGCCGCCGCGCCCGCCCAGACGGCGAGCAGGAGCGGGACGGCCGGTGAGCGGCGCGGGCGGATGCGGCGCATCGTCTGGCGGCGGGCGGCGCGTCCGCCTGCGAGCGTGGTGGTCACGGTTCCTCCGGGGGACTTGGCCCTTGACCCACACATACGCGCGGTGCGGGCGGAGTGTTCAGCGTCCCGGGGGGTGACCCGGCGCAGGACGCGGGCCGTGGCGTCGCCGGGTACGGACACCCGGCCCGCAGTCGTCCCCTCGCTGCCGGCGTCCTGTCGGCTTGCTGTCGGAGTGCAGGAAGACGCCCGCGCACCGGACGGTGGCGGCCGAAGCCGGAGGGCAGGTCGTACAGCCCGGTCGGTGTCGTATCGGTGCCCTGCTGCCGTGCGGTGGCCTTGGCCGCATGGCTCAGACGGCGGAGGGCGGCAGCGGCAACGGCAGGCCGGGCAGCCCGTCGATGCTCGTCGCGATGTGCTCCTTACCGGTGAAGTACGCACTGAGCGAGGCGTCGTCCTCCCGCACGAAGCGCCGCCGGTGCGAATCCCGGTCCTCCTCGTAGACCATGCGGGGGACGGCGTACCCGCAGGAGTCCCGCACCAGCTCGGCATGGACCACGATGATCGCCCGCAGGCCGTGCGGGGCCGGGTCGATGCCGGGGAAGGCGGCCAGCAGCCCGCCGAAGCGCGGGTCGTCGCGGAAGACCGGCTCGCCCCGGCCGTGCACGCGCACGATGTTCGGCGGGCCCTGGAAGGCGCACCACATCAGGGTGATCCGGCCGTTCTCCCGCAGGTGGGCCACGGTCTCCGCGTGGGAGCCCGCGAAGTCGAGGTACGCCACCGTCAGCTCGTCCAGCACGACGAACGACCCCTTGAGCCCCTTGGGGGAGAGGTTCACCGTGCCGTCGCCGGCCAGGGGCGCGGTCGCGGTGAAGAAGAGAGGCTGCTCCTCGATGAAGCTCCGGAGTCTGCCGTCGATGCGCTCATATGTCTTTCCCATGCCCGGTGCCTACCCCGTCCCCGCGATTGACGAATCATGCGGAGTTCTGCATACTCATGCATATCAGCGAATGCATGTGAGGAGAGAACCCATGACCGAGCGCGTCGTACTCGCCTACTCAGGCGGACTGGACACCTCCGTCGCCATCGGCTGGATCGCCGAGGAGACGGGCGCCGAGGTCATCGCCGTCGCGGTGGACGTCGGCCAGGGCGGCGAGGACCTGGACGTCATCCGCAAGCGCGCCCTCGCGTGCGGTGCGGTGGAGGCCGAAGTGGCCGACGCCAAGGACGAGTTCGCCGAGGAGTACTGCCTCCCGGCGATCAAGGCGAACGCCCTGTACATGGACCGCTACCCGCTGGTCTCCGCCCTCTCCCGGCCGACGATCGTCAAGCACCTCGTCGCCGCCGCGCAGAAGCACGGCGCCACCACGGTCGCCCACGGCTGCACCGGCAAGGGCAACGACCAGGTCCGCTTCGAGGCCGGCATCGTCGCCCTCGCCCCCGACCTGAAGTGCATCGCCCCGGTCCGTGACTACGCGATGACCCGGGACAAGGCCATCGCCTTCTGCGAGGCGAAGAGCCTCCCGATCGCCACCACCAAGAAGTCCCCGTACTCCATCGACCAGAACGTCTTCGGACGCGCCGTCGAGACGGGCTTCCTGGAGGACATCTGGAACGCCCCGATCGAGGACATCTACGAGTACACCTCCAACCCCGCCGAGGCCCACGAGGCGGACGAGGTCGTCATCACCTTCGAGCGCGGTGTGCCCGTGGCCGTCGACGGCCGCCCGGTCACCGTCCTCCAGGCCATCCAGCTGCTCAACGAGCGCGCCGGCGCCCAGGGCATCGGCCGGATCGACATGGTCGAGGACCGCCTCGTCGGCATCAAGTCACGCGAGGTGTACGAGGCTCCGGGCGCCATCGCCCTGATCACCGCCCACCAGGAGCTGGAGAACGTCACCGTCGAGCGTGAACTCGCCCGCTACAAGCGGCAGGTGGAGCAGCGCTGGGGCGAACTGGTCTACGACGGCCAGTGGTTCTCCCCGCTGAAGCGGGCGCTGGACGGCTTCATCACCGAGGCCAACGAGCATGTCTCCGGCGACGTCCGGATGACCCTGCACGGCGGACGTGCCGTCGTCACCGGCCGCCGGTCCCAGTCGTCGCTGTACGACTTCAACCTCGCCACCTACGACACCGGCGACACCTTCGACCAGGCCGCCGCCAAGGGCTTCATCGACATCTACAGCCTGTCGTCGAAGATCGCGGCGCGGCGTGATCTGGCAGGCGGAGCCTGACGTGGACCTCGCCTGACCGGCGTCGTCGAAGCAGTAGGCCGACCGCCTCCCCACCCACCAGGGCGGGGAGGCGGCGGCACATCACGAGCTTGAGGAGCAACGCAGTGAGCAGCAGCAGCGGTGACGTACGGCTCTGGGGCGGCCGTTTCGCCGACGGTCCCGCCGAGGCCCTGGCGAAGCTGTCCGCGTCCGTCCACTTCGACTGGCGGCTCGCCCCCTACGACATCGCCGGCTCCCGCGCCCACGCGCGCGTGCTGCACACCGCGGGCCTGCTCACCGAGGACGAGCTGACCCGGATGCTGGCGGGGCTCGGCCGGCTGGAGGCGGACGTCGCCGACGGCTCCTTCACGGGCACCATCGCCGACGAGGACGTGCACACCGCCCTGGAGCGCGGCCTGCTGGAGCGGCTCGGCCCCGACCTCGGCGGCAAGCTCCGCGCGGGCCGGTCGCGCAACGACCAGGTCGCCACCCTCTTCCGGATGTACCTGCGCGACCACGCCCGGATCATCGGCGGCCTGATCGCGGACCTCCAGGACGCCCTGGTCGGGCTCGCCGAGGCCCACCCGGACGTGGCGATGCCCGGCCGCACCCACCTCCAGCACGCCCAGCCCGTGCTCTTCGCCCACCATGTGCTGGCCCACGTCCAGTCCCTCGGGCGGGACGCCGAGCGGCTGCGCCAGTGGGACGAGCGGACGGCCGTCTCGCCGTACGGCTCCGGCGCGCTCGCAGGCTCCTCCCTCGGCCTGGACCCCGAGGCGGTCGCCCGCGACCTCGGCTTCGAGCGCGGCAGCGCCGGCAACTCGATCGACGGCACGGCCTCGCGGGACTTCGCCGCTGAGTTCGCCTTCATCACCGCGATGATCGGCATCGACCTCTCGCGGATCGCGGAGGAGATCATCATCTGGAACACGAAGGAGTTCTCCTTCGTCACCCTGCACGACGCGTTCTCCACCGGCTCCTCGATCATGCCGCAGAAGAAGAACCCGGACATCGCGGAGCTGGCGCGCGGCAAGTCCGGCCGGCTGATCGGCAACCTCACCGGCCTGCTGGCCACGCTGAAGGCGCTGCCCCTCGCCTACAACCGTGACCTCCAGGAGGACAAGGAGCCCGTCTTCGACTCCTGCGACCAGCTGGAGGTGCTGCTCCCCGCCTTCACCGGCATGATCGCCACCCTCACCGTCCACCGCGAGCGCATGGAGGAGCTGGCCCCGGCCGGGTTCTCGCTCGCCACCGACATCGCGGAGTGGCTGGTCCGCCAGGGCGTGCCGTTCCGGGTCGCACACGAGGTCGCGGGGGAGTGCGTCAAGGTCGCGGAGGCCGAGAACAAGGAACTGGACGGCCTTACGGACGAACAGTTCGCCAAGATCTCCCCCCACCTCACCCCGGAGGTCCGCACGGTCCTGAACGTCAAGGGCGCGCTGGCGTCCCGAAAGGGGAGGGGCGGTACGGCCCCGAGCGCGGTGGCGGTGCAGATGGCCGAGGTCAAGGCCGACCTCGTGGAACAGCACACCTGGGCCGGCGCGAAGAAGAACTGAAGGAAGGGTGTCGCGGGTTAGCTTGGCCGTTGGTTGATCAACCGACCGAACGGACCCCGCGATGCCCTTCACCCGCCTCTCCTCCGCGACCACCCCCACCTGCCACCTCGGCCTCGGCCTGGCCGCGGTGGGCCGCCCCGGCTACATCAACCTGAACCGGGACCACGACCTGGGAGACGACCGGAGCGCCGAAGCGCTGCGGACCCGCACGCACGAACTCCTCGACGCTGCCTACGCCCAGGGTGTCCGCTACTTCGACGCCGCCCGCTCCTACGGCCGCAGCGAGGAGTTCCTCGCGGAGTGGCTGGCGGCCCGCCCGGAGACCGAGGACGCGGTGGTCGGCAGCAAGTGGGGTTACACCTACACCGCCGACTGGTCCACCGACGCCGAGCGGCACGAGGTCAAGGACCACACCCTCGCCACGTACGAGCGGCAGCGCGCCGAGACCGACGCCCTCCTCGGGGACCGGCTCGACCTCTACCAGATCCACTCCCTCACCCCCGACAGCCCAGCCCTCACCGACCGCGAGCTGCACCGGGAGCTCGCCGAAGCGGCCTCGGGCGGCCTCACCCCCGGCTTCTCCACCAGCGGTCCCGCCCAGGCCGGCACCATCCGGGCCGCGCTGGAGATCACCGTCGACGGGACGCCCCTCTTCGGCACCGTGCAGTCCACGTACAACGCGCTGGAGACCTCGGCGGGGCCCGCGCTGGCGGAGGCGCACGACGCCGGGCTGACGGTGATCGTCAAGGAGGGCATGGCAAACGGCCGGCTCGCCCCGGAGCACGCGCCCCAGGCCCTGAAGGACATCGCGGAGGAGACCGGGCTCGGCACCGACGCGGTGGCCCTCGCGCTGATCCTGCGCCACCCGTGGGCCGGTGTCGTCCTCTCCGGTGCCGCGACCGTGCCCCAGCTCGGCTCCAACCTCCACGCCGCCGCCGTCGACCTCACCGGCGACCAGCAGAGCCGTCTCGACGCCCTCGCGGAGGACCCGCACACCTACTGGGCGCGACGTGGCGAGCTGCCCTGGCACTGAGACCCACGTGCCCGCAGTGAGACATGCATGTATCAAGCGAGGTATGCTTGTCTCATGGCTCTCGACCGTGACCACGTGCTGCGCTCCGCCGCCGCCCTGCTGACCCGCAAGTCCACCGCGACCATGGACGAGGTCGCCCGCGCGGCCGGGATCAGCCGTGCCACGCTCCACCGCCACTTCGCCGGCCGCGACGCACTGGTCCGCGCGCTGGAGGCGCTCGGCATCGCGGAGTGCGAGGCGGCGCTCGACCGCGCCCGGCTGGACGAGGGCCCCGCCGCCGACGCCGTCCGCCGCCTGGTGAGCGAGATCCAGCCCGCCGCCGGACTCCTCGCCTTCCTCTACGGCGAGAACCAGCTCTGGAAGGGCGGGGGGCAGAACACCGGCTGGCTGAACCTGGACACCCGGATCAGCGCCCTCTTCCAGCGCGGCCAGCGCGACGGCGACCTCCGAATCGACCTCACCCCCGGCTGGCTCACCGAAGCCTTCTACGGGCTGATCACCTCGTGCGCCTGGGCCGCGGTGGACGGCCGGGTGGCGTCCCGCGACTTCTCCACGATGGTCTCCGAACTGCTGCTCGGCGGCGCGCTGCGCAGGGCGGAATCATGACCAGCACCCTGCGGCAGCCCGTACCCGTCGAGACCGAGCGGCGCCCCGGCCGCTGGCTGGCGCTCGCGGTGCTCGTCCTCGCCGTCCTGCTCGTCGCCGTCGACGCCACCGTCCTCGGCCTCGCCACCCCCTACATCACCGAGGACCTGCACCCCTCCGGCACCCAGTTGCTGTGGATCGGGGACGTCTACTCGTTCGTCCTCGCCGGACTGCTCGTCTCGATGGGCAGCCTCGGCGACCGCGTCGGCCGCAAGCGCGTCCTGCTGTGCGGCGCGGCCGCGTTCGGTGCGATCTCCGTCCTGAACGCCTACGCCACCACGCCCGGCCTGATGATCCTGGCGCGGGCCCTGCTCGGTGTCGCGGGCGCCACCCTGATGCCCGCGACCCTCGCCCTGATCCGCAACCTCTTCCACGACCCGCGCGAGCGCAGCCTCGCCATCGGCATCTGGGGTGCCACCGCCTCCGCCGGCACGGCCGTCGGCCCGATCGTGGGCGGCTTCCTGCTGGAGCACTTCTGGTGGGGCTCGGTGTTCCTGATCAACCTGCCGCTGATGGCGGTCCTGGTCCTGGTCGGCATCCGTACCCTGCCCGAGTCCCGCGACCCCAGCCCCGGCCCGTGGGACCTGACGAGCGTGCTGCTGTCCCTGGTCGGCATGCTCGCGCTGGTCTACGCGGTCAAGGAGGCCGCCACCCATGGCTTCAGCCCGCTCACCGTGGCCGCCGGCCTGCTGGGCGCGGCCGCGCTGTACTGCTTCGTCCGCCGTCAGCGCACCCTGCCGACCCCGTTGCTGGACATGCGGCTGTTCCGGCACCGGGGCTTCAGCGGGGCGGTGCTCGCCGATCTGCTGACCGTGCTCGGGATGTCGGGGCTGGTGTTCTTCCTGTCCCAGTTCCTGCAACTGGTCCAGCAAAGGCGCCCGTTCGAGGCTGGCCTCGCCGAACTGCCCGCCGCCGTGGGCGCGGTGGTGGCCGGGCTGGTCGCGGGCCACGCGGCCCGCCGCTTCTCGGTACGCGCGGTGGTCTCCGGCGGCCTCGCCGCGATCGGCGTGGCCCTCGCCGTCCTCACCACGCTCGACGCCACCACCGGCTATCCGCTGCTCGGCGCCGCCCTGCTGATCGTCGGCGTCGGCGCGGGCCTCTCCTTCACCGTCACCTCCGACGTGATCCTCTCCAGCGTGGACAAGAACCGCGCGGGCGCCGCCTCTGCGGTCTCGGAAACGGCCTACGAACTCGGCGCGGCCCTGGGCATCGCCCTGCTGGGCTCCATCGTCACGGCCGTCTACCGCGACTTCGCGGCTCCGCCGGGCACTCCGGAAACGGTCCACGAGTCCTTGGGCGCGGCAGTGGAAGCGTCAGCGGGGCTGCCCGCCCCGACGTCCCAGGCATTGCTGGACGCTGCGAGGGAGTCCTTCGTACACGGCCTGCATCTGGCGTCAGGAGCGGGAGCGGCGGTGCTGCTGGCGGCCTCGGCGGCGGCATGGTTCCTGCTGAAGAACCAGCGGCTGGACCGGGGCTTCTAGCCCGGGACCCGCGCTACCGGCCACAGCGCACCCGCACCCGGAGAACGACCTCAGGCGGCCTTGGCCTTGGTGGCGTACATGTCCACGTACTCCTGCCCCGAAAGCCGCATGACCTCAGCCATCACAGAATCCGTCACAGCCCGGAGCACATACCGGTCCCGGTCCATCCCCTCGTACCGGGAGAACTCCATCGGCTCACCGAACCGCACCGTGACCTTGCCCGGCCGGGGGAACCCCTTCCCTCCGGGCTGAAGCTTGTCCGTCCCGATCATGGCGAACGGCACCACCGGCGCCCCCGTCATCAGGGTCAGCCGGGCGATCCCCGTACGCCCCCGGTACAGCCGCCCGTCGGGGGAGCGGGTGCCCTCGGGGTAGATCCCGAAGACCTTGCCCTCCTCCAGGACCCGGCGCCCGGTCATCAGCGCGGCCACGCCGCCGTTCGCACCGTCCCGGTCCACCGGGATCATGCCGACGCCGGTGAAGAACCAGGCCATCGCGCGGCCCTTGACGCCCTTGCCGGTGACGTACTCGTCCTTGCCGATGAACTGCACCTGCCGCTTGGAGACCACCGGGAGCACGATCGAGTCGATGAACGTGAGGTGGTTGCCCGCCAGGATCACCGGACCCTCGCCGGGAATGCGCTCAAGGCCCTCCACCTGGGGGCGGAACATCAGGCGCATGGCCGGCGCGAGCACTGCCTTGATGAGCGCGAAGCGGGACAACGGGTCCTCCAGGCCGAGCGGGCGATATGAGTCTGTGCAGGTGAGGACATTACTCGCGGGCGTGGGAAAAGCGCACATCGAGCCACGCGATTCACCGAGGTCTTACGTGTTGTTGACACCAGCTCACCTTCCACGGGACATCAGGACTCACCCCCGTGTTCCCGCCGAGGTTTCCCGTCCGTCATGTCCACGCCCCTACGATCGGCGCGCACCCAAGAGCCTCAGCCAGGTCGGACCGAAGAAGACCTGGCTAACGACAGCGGGAGACGCGTATGGAAAGCGACCGGACCAACCAGCCCTCGCGCGCGACCGGACGGCGCGCGGTCCTCGGTGCGGCGGTGCTCGGCGCGGGCGGGGCGGTCCTCGGGCTGCCCTCCGCCGCCCACGCGGCCGGCACCCGGACGGCAGGGTCCGGCGGACGCGGCCTGAAGGGCCTGCCGGTGCCGACGATCATCGGCCACCGGGGTGCCAGCGGCTACCGCCCCGAGCACACCTTCGGCTCCTACGACCTCGCGCTCGAACTCGGCGCCGACATCGTGGAGGCGGGTGACCTGGTGCCCACCAAGGACGGGCATCTCGTCTGCCGCCACGAGCCCGAGATCGGCGGCACCACGGACGTCGCCTCGCACCCCGAGTTCGCCGGCCGGAAGACCACCAAGGTGCTCGACGGGGTGTCCGTCACCGGCTGGTTCACCGAGGACTTCACCCTCGCCGAGCTGAAGACGCTCCGTGCCGTCGAGCGCGTCCCGGCCAACCGCCCGCACAACACCCTCTACGACGGCCGCTGGGAGATCCCGACCTTCGAAGAGGTCCTGAAGTGGCAGGACGCCCGCACCCGGGAGCGTGGCCGCCAGGTGTGGATCTACCCCGAGCTGAAGCACCCCACCTACTTCCGCGGCCTCGGCCTGGAACTGGAGGGCCGGGTGGCCAAGGCGCTGCGCAAGCACGGCAAGGACAGCCGGAACGCGCCGGTCGTCCTGCAGTCCTTCGAGCCGACCAGCATCCAGCGGCTCAACCGGATCGTGGACAACCCCCTCGTCGTCCTGCTCGGCGCGGACACCAGCCGCCCCTACGACTTCGTCGCGACCGGCGACCCCCGCACGGTGGCCGACCTGATCACCCCGGCGGGCCTGCGCGAGATCGCGGGCTACGCCCAGGGCATCGGCCCCACCCTGGACCTGGTCATCCCGAAGAAGTCCGACGGCACCCTGGGTGAGCCGACCCGGCTCGTCGCCGACGCGCACAAGGTCGGCCTCGTCCTGCACCCCTACACCCTGCGCAACGAGAACCCCTTCCTCCCGGCCGAGTTCCGCAAGGGCACCGCCCCCGACGGCTACGGCGACGTCTTCGGCGCCTACCGGACGTACTTCGCCACCGGGATCGACGGGGTCTTCACCGACAACGCCGACACCGGGGTGCTGGCCCGCGCCGACTTCCTGGGCCGCTGACACCTGCCGGAGCGTCAACACCGGCGCCCCGCGCCCCCTGATACGGGTGACAGTGCGCCGTCCCGGAAACCCGCCGGCCGGGACGGCGCGTCTCGACGCACATGACCCACGACCTGCTCACCGAACTGCGCCCGCTCCTCGCCGCGGAGGCGTCCGCCGAGGCACATGCCTCCGGGAGCGAACCCGGCGACCTGGAACAGGCCGTCTGGCTCCGGCTGCTGGAACGGCTGGAGAGCCAGGGCCCGCCACCGGACCCGACCGGCTGGCTGCGCGACGCCGTACGCGACGAGGGCCGGCTCAGCCGCCGTACCCACGGCGTCGAGCGGCCCTACGACGGCGAACCCGCCGACGACCCCCGGCACGGCCCCGAACAGCTCGCCCTCAGGGCGGCCCGGCACCGGGTGGTGCGCGAGGCGGTGCGCAGACTGCCCGGCCGCTGCCCCCGGCTGATGGCGGCCCTGCTCTCCCCGCGCGACCTCACCTACCGCGAGATCGCGGGGGAGTTGGGTATCTCACAGGGCAGTCTCGGACCGGAACGCTCCAGATGTCTGGGATGTCTGCGACGAATACTCGCGGCGGAGGTTGCCGGCCCCGGAGCGCGGGGATAGACGTGGGGGACAACAGCGATCAGGTGAGCGGGAGGCATGCGCACATGGGCATGAGCGTGACCATCTCGGCGGCGGCCGGGCCGGACGCGGAGCAGATCTTCCGGCTCCAGTACCTCTGCTTCCAGAGCGAGGCCGCGCGCTACGGCAACTACCGCATCGACCCGCTCGTGCAGAGCCTGGACCAGGTCCGTGAGGAGGTCGCCGCCGACTGCGTCCTCGTCGCCCGGCTCGGTGACGAAGTGGTCGGCTCGGTGCGCGGCAGGCTCACCGAGGACGGCGCGGCAGCGATCGGCATGCTCTGCGTCCACCCCCGCCTCCAGGGCCACGGCATCGGGGCCCGGCTGCTCGGCGCTGCCGAGAAGGCACTCGCCGAGCAGCGCGGCGCCACCACGTACCGGCTGCGCACCGCGCACCGCAGCGAGAGCGGCCTCCGGCTGGGCCGCAAGCTGGGCTACCGGGCGGTGGGCCGCTCGCGGGGCGCCGACGGTGTGGAGATGGTCGTGCTGGAGAAACCGGCGGCCGCCTACGCGGCCACCGCCTGACGCGCCCGAGGGGCAGGCGGTCTCAGGCCGCCTGCCGCCGCCGCGCCGCGCGCAGCCAGTACAGCGCGGTCACCGGCAGCAGTACGGGGATGAAGACGTACCCCATCCCGTAGTCCGACCACACGGTCGCGTCCGGGAACGCGGACGGCTCGACCAGGGTCCAGGTGCCCACGACCAGCACGCCCGCCAGCTCGGCCGCGCAGCACACCACCGCCGCCCGGCGAGCCGTCTCACCGCCTCTGACCAGCGTGTACGTGATGAACCCGTAGACCACGCCCGCGAGCGCCGACAGCGAGTACGCGAGCGGTGCCCGGCCGAACTCCGTGGCGATCTGGTAGACCGAGCGCGACACGGCGCCGACCACCATCACGCCGTAGAACCAGACCAGCAGCATGCCCGGACCGCTGATCAGCCTGGCCGGCTTCTCCTCCAGCGCCGTCATGTCAGCCTCCCCAGATGTCAAAGAGCCGTACTTCGAGAACGGCCAGCACCACGCCGCCCGCCGCGACCGTCACCGAACCCCAGCGGGTGCGCTCGGTCAGCGACATGAAGCCCGCCACCGGAACACAGGCCAGCGCGCCCAGCAGATACGCCACGAAGATCGTGATGCCCTGGTCCGGCCTCTCGCCCCGCGCCAGCAGCACGAGACCGACGGCCAGTTGGACCACGGCCAGCAGGGACACCGCGGCCATGCCGATGAAATGCCAGTCCTTGGTCGGCTGATCCCGGTGTGCGGCCCAGCCGCACCAGGCGGCCAGCAGCAGCGCGGCGATCCCGGTCGCCAGCGTCAGGGCATTGAGCATGCGGAGACCCTATTACGGCCGAAACGGACGCCCGCCGCCGCCCCCGCCGCCCGGACGCCCGTCGTGGCGTTGGCCACAGCGGGCGGTCCCGGAGCGCCGGACCCGGTGCGGCCGCACACGGCTCCTGCCCCTTGCTGACGCGGGAAACCGCACTTCACCCGTACTCCCGCGTCCCGCCGGCACTGTCCACGTCTGTCCAGCATGTGGACGGGTCTCTTAGATCGGCGCGGCCGGTCTGCTTTACTGACCGCATGACCACGACGAGCAGCCGCACCCTTGCGACCGAGGCGACCGACACGCCCGGTGCTCGTTGTACGTGTCGCACGACGTGCCGAATGCGCGCCTTCTAGAGGGCCCCCGCACCACCCGAGAGCCTCGCGCCCCGAAGCGAGAGCCATGGCCCGGCCCGGCTCCGGAGCACCGGCGCACCGGACCCGAGCCGTTCGCGCACACGCCGTTCTTCCCGGTTCACTCGCCCCCGCGAGAACAGTGCCGCGTCCCTGAAATGCGACTCATGCCCCTTCCCCCGCGCTCTCCGCTTCGCCCGAGCAGAGGGGACCCCCACCGGGCACACCCGCGCCCAGCACTCGACAGTGACGGAAACCCCTGTGATCACCACCTCGGGCCTGACCAAGGTCTACCGCTCGCGCGGCCGGGAGGTCACCGCCCTCGACGGCGTCGACCTCCACGTCCGCGAAGGAGAGGTCTACGGCGTCATCGGCCAGTCCGGCGCCGGCAAGTCCTCCCTGATCCGCTGCGTCAACCTGCTGGAGCGTCCCACCGCCGGCACCGTGACCGTCGCCGGACAGGACCTCACCGCCCTCGCCGGCCGCGGACCGCGCGCCGGCAAGGAACTGCGCCGGGCCCGCAGCCACATCGGCATGGTCTTCCAGCACTTCAACCTGCTGTCCTCGCGGAGCGTGCAGGACAACATCGAGCTGCCGCTGGAGATCCTCGGCAAGTCCGGCAAGGAGCGCTCCCGCAAGGCGCTGGAGCTCCTCGACCTCGTCGGTCTCGCCGACAAGGCGAAGTCCTACCCGGCCCAGCTCTCCGGCGGCCAGAAGCAGCGCGTCGGCATCGCCCGCGCCCTGGCCGGCGACCCGAAGGTGCTGCTCTCCGACGAGGCCACCAGCGCCCTGGACCCGGAGACCACCCGGTCCATCCTCAAGCTGCTGCGCGACCTGAACCGGCAGCTGGGCCTGACCGTCCTGCTGATCACCCACGAGATGGACGTGGTGAAGTCGATCTGCGACTCCGCCGCGCTCATGGAGAAGGGACGCATCGTGGAATCCGGCACCGTCAGCGAACTGCTGACCACCCCCGGCTCCCAGCTGGCCTCCGCCCTGTTCCCGGTAGGCGGAGAGGCGAGCACGGACGACCGCACCGTCCTCGACATCACCTTCCACGGCGAGGCGGCCACCCAGCCGGTCGTCTCCCAGCTGGCCCGCACCTACAACATCGAGATCTCGATCCTCGGCGCGGCCATCGACACCGTCGGCGGCCTCCAGATCGGCCGGATGCGCATCGAACTGCCCGGCCGCTACGAGGACAACGTGGTGCCGGTCGGCTTCCTGCGCGAGCAGGGACTGCAGGTGGACGTGGTGGGCACCGACGGTGAGCCCGTGCTGGTGACGGAGGGCGCGAAGTGACCTGGTCCGAGATTCAGCCGCTGCTGTCCCAGGCGTGTTCCGAGACGTTCTCGATGGTGCTCTGGTCCACCCTGATCGCCGTCGCCCTCGGCCTGCCGCTGGGCATCCTCCTCGTCCTCACCGAACGCGGCGGACTGCTCCAGAACGTCGTCGCCAGCAAGGTGATCGGCCAGATCGTGAACGTCGGCCGCTCGATGCCGTTCATCATCCTGATGGTCGCGCTGATGAGCTTCACCCGCTGGGTGACCGGCACCACCATCGGCACCGCCGCCGCGATCGTGCCGCTCGCCATCGGCGGCATCCCGTTCTTCGCCCGGCTGGTCGAGACGGCCGTCCGCGAGGTGGACGGCGGACTCGTCGAGGCCGTGCAGGCCATGGGCGGCAGCAGCTGGACCATCGTCCGCAGGGTGCTCATCCCCGAGTCGCTGCCCTCGCTGATCGCCAGCACCACCACCACGATCATCGCGCTCATCGGCTACTCGGCCATGGCCGGCACGGTCGGCGGCGGCGGACTCGGCGACCTCGCCGTCCGCTACGGCTACCAGCGCTTCGAGACCGGGCTGATGTGGATCACCGTCGGCATCCTCGCCGTGGTCATCTCCCTCATCCAGTTCGCCGGTGACTTCGCCGCCCGCTCCCTGCACGGACGCGGCGGCTCCGGACCGGCGCCGAGGCTGCGTCTGCTGAAGGCCAAGGAGCCGGCCGCCGCCGACATCACCAGGGTCGCCTGAGCCCGCCCCTCCGCATCCCACATACTCCCCGGCCACCCAAGCCCGGGGTCGCACCACTCTTAAGGAAAGGCACTTTTCGTGCGTAACACCGTCAAGCTCACCACCGCCGTCCTCGCCGCCGGAGCCCTCACCCTCGGTCTCTCCGCCTGCGGCTCCGACAAGGACTCCGGCACCGCCGACGCCAGCGGACCGCTGATCGTCGCCGCGAGCCCCACCCCGCACGCCGAGATCCTCAACTTCGTCAACAAGAACCTGGCGAAGAAGGCCGGACTCGACCTGCAGGTCAAGGAGTTCAGTGACTACATCACGCCGAACACGGCCACCGAGGACGGCTCGGTCGGAGCCAACTACTTCCAGAACCAGCCGTACCTCGACGACTTCAACAAGAAGCGCGGCACCCACATCGTGCCCGTCGTCACGGTGCACCTGGAGCCGCTCGGCCTCTACTCCCACAAGGTCAAGAAGACCGACGACCTCAAGAGCGGCGCGACCATCGCCCTCCCGAACGACGCCGTCAACGAGGCTCGCGCGCTCAAGCTGCTGGCCGCCAACAACCTGATCACCCTCAAGGACGGCGTCGGCAACGAGGCCACTCCCGCCGACATCACCAAGAACCCCAAGAACCTCAAGTTCAAGGAGGTCGAGGCGGCCCAGACCCCGCGCTCCCTGGACGACGTGGACGCGGCGGTCGTCAACGGCAACTACGCCATATCCGCCGGTCTCAAGCCCGCTCAGGAGGCCATCGCCCTGGAGTCCGCGGAGAACAGCCCCTACGGCAACTTCCTCGCGGTGAAGAAGGGCAACGAGAACGACCCCCGGGTCAAGAAGCTCGCCAAGCTGCTGACCTCGCCCGAGGTGAAGAAGTTCATCGAGGACAAGTACCAGGGTTCCGTCATCCCCTCGTTCTGACGCGCCCGGCAGCCAGACCCGACCCGCTCAGGAAAACGGACATGCGCAAGACCGTATGGCTCGCGGCGGCCACCGCCGCGGCCCTCTCGCTCGGCCTGACCGCCTGCGGCTCGGGCCCGGCAGCCGGCAAGGGCGGTAGCGACGCCGACGGCCCGCTCGTCGTCGGCGTCACCCCCGTCCCCGCCGGTGAAGTCCTCCAGCACATCGACGACAAGCTCGCCGCCGACGCCGGACTCAAGCTGGAGATCTAGGAGTTCACGGACTACGTCCTGCCGGACACCGCGCTCCAGGAGGGCAGGCTCGACGCGAACCTCTACCAGAACCAGCCGTTCCTGGACGACTTCGACAGGTCCAAGGGAACCGACCTGGTGTCGGTGGTTAAGGCGTACCTGCCGCCCATGGGGATCTACTCCCACAAGGCCAAGGACATCACCGGCTGAAGTTCCAGGAGATGGAGGCCGCCCAGCTGCCCCGCTCCCTGGACGACATGGACGCCGCCGTCATCAACAACGACTTCGCCCAGGACACGGGCCTCAGCCCCACCAAGGACGCCGTCCACCTGGAGTCCGCGAAGAACAACCCCTACGCCAGCCTTCTCGCGGTGAAGAAGTTCATCGAGGACAAGTACCAGGGGTCGGTGCTGCCCGTCAGCGCCGGCTGACCCGGCCCGCACGGGCCCGCCCC